>CAMDSG010000001.1 GCA_945907055.1 Bifidobacterium breve
GAGCGCTACTCGCCTAATCGACCGTATGCGCCTCGGTAATAGAGAAGTGGGCCGGCATCGGCCTCGATTCCAAGATCGATTACGCGCCCAACGACGATCCAATGGTCGCCACCATCATGGACCTCATGGAGCACACAATCCAAAAACGCGTGCACGTCATCAAGGAGGGGTGAGCCACTCGGAGAGAGATGCCAAGCCACTTTAGAGAATCGATCCTCCCCTGGAGTCGCGAATACTCGGCAGACTTCCTCTTGAGCGTCATCGAGAATATTGACTGCAAAACTATTAGCCCGCTGTATACGCGGCCAGCTAGATGAAGTCTTTGCTGGGCAGAAAAGTACAAGCGGAGGATCGAGCGAGACGGATGTAAAGGAGTTCGCTGCCAGCCCAACAGGCCCTTCATCATCCATGGCTGTGATGACGGTGATACCGGTGGCGAAGTGCCCAAGTGCATCTCGAAACTCGCTCGCTGTTGGGCCAATGACATTCTCGTCGGGATGCCCTGTCATCGGTCGGCTCTCTCAACTTGCGGCGTTAGGTCTAGCAAGGTTGGCTCAATCTTGACTTCTAGGCCCTCGCGTGCTGCAAAAACCTTAAGCCCAGATCCATCTGATCGGGCGATTCCAGCAGCGTATTGCTCTATGGAGTCAATCTCGGCATCATCATGCATGGGATCATGGTGGAATAGCGCCAGACTCCTAACACGCCCAGAAAGAGCTACTTTTACAGCATAATTAACGCTGCTATGACCCCAGTGTCGCTTCTCCGGATACTCATCAAGCGTGTGCTGAGCGTCGTGAATTAACAGATCTGCGCCGGTGCAAAGGTCGATTACATCCTGGGGAACGAAGTCATCATCATCAAGAGAAGAGCATCCGGGGCCATGGTCTGGCATGTAGACGACTGACACATCGTCGCAATCAACGCGAAAGGCCAGAGTAGGTCCAGTATGACGAACGGCGAGAGCAGTGACAACCGCGTCTCCGACTCTGAAACTCCCCGGAGATACATCGTGGAACCGCACACTTGCGCCTAGCTCCGCTGGAGTAATCGGAAAATATGGGGGGCCCATAAAACGCCCAACCATCTCCGAGAGTGGTGCCTCCCCGTGATCTGGGCCGTAGATATCTACTTCACTGCCGAGCTGATGAAGAGGCTTAAAGAATGGGAATCCTTGGACATGATCCCAGTGGAGATGAGTCAGGAGCACCGAGCCCCTCCACCCAGCTGCATTACCTGAGGCAACTAGCGAGTCTCCATAGGTTCGCAGGCCAGTTCCAAGATCAAGAATTATCGGATCTGCTTCGGGGATCTCAATCACTACGCAAGAGGTATTTCCGCCATAGCGCGCAAGAGCGGGATCGTCGCATGGCGTTGAGCCGCGTACCCCATAGAAAGTTACGTTCATCCCCCGAGACATAAGGAAGGGAACGTTACCGGCATAGGTCTCTGGTGCGAAAGTGCGACAGCCCAAATGTGACATGTGTCTGGGCCTGCATGTATCTGGTGCGTCATGAATCTGGAGCGTCATGTATCTAGGATGTGTGTGGGCCTGCACTCGACCCCAAGAGCGCCTCCCCCTGTCTAAGTCATGCCTGGCCTCAAAGCGGAGTAACTTCTGCCCTCATGACGACATCCTCACAAATAAACCCCTCACACATCAACGCAAACGGAGTTGATATCGCTTATCTAGAGGCCGGGCCCAAAGATGGGCCCCTTGCTCTCTGCTTGCATGGCTTCCCAGACCACGCACCCACATGGCGATATCTCATGCCGCTTCTCGCAGAGGCTGGTTACCACGCAGTCGCTCCATGGCTGCGCGGTTATGCCCCTACCGGACTCGCTGCTGACGGTAATTATCAAGTCGCATCGCTTGCACTCGATGCGCTCGCACTTGCAGATCAACTCGCTGGAGATAACGACGCTGTAATCATCGGGCACGACTGGGGAGCAATCACAACGCATACCGCAGTAGCGCATCGCCCTGATCGCTTCTCAAAGATGGTCGCCATTGCAGTTCCTCATGCACTTGCGATGGGCGCTTACCTGATGGATCCTGAACAGCTCAAGCGCATGTGGTATCAGTTCTTCTTCCAGATGCCTACAGCGGATTTTGTGGTTCCGATGAACGACTTCGCAATCATCGACAAGCTCTGGGCTGATTGGTCTCCGGGCTACACCCCTGATGCTGAAGATATGCGAGCGCTGAAGGAGACACTTGCATCTCCTGGCACTCTCACCGCAGCGCTGAACTACTACCGCTTCGTCCACGGAACCCTCGCAAATGACCCCGCTCTGGATGCAGTGCAGGCAGGGTTTATTTCTCCGATCACTATTCCTGCGCTTTACCTTCATGGAGCCGATGATGGATGCATGGGCGAGCAACTCGTGAAAGAGGACGAACTGCGACCTCACTATCTAGGCGGGCTTGATGTTGCTGTGATTCCATATGCCGGCCACTTCTTACACATTGAGAAGCCAGAGTTAGTAAACCCGATGATTATGGAGTTCTTGAAGAGATGAATGAGCGCGGATCGATGACACTGAATACGGTCATGCTCTCCCTCACCTTGCTCGGAGTTGCCGGAGTGGTGATCGTGGCGATCGCCATGGCATTCGCAGGATTCACAGGTTTCGGCGTGATTGTTCTCGCCCTATTTGCAGTGCAAGCAGGCTACGGATTCTTGCTCTATCGAAAACTCCCAGCCGCATCTCGACTGAGCGAACCAAGCAGACCGAGCAACCCAAGCGAAGACGCGTCCTGATTTAAATTGCGATAACCGTTAGAGGTTTATCGAGACTTATATGGAGGAATCGCGAAGTAATCGCTACGACTCGTAGGGTCGCTGGCGTGGCTTTGCGGCCTCTCGCTTAGGCACCATCACTTTGCGGCGGAAATAGCAGACCTCTTCTCCGCGCTGGTTGTATCCAAACGTCTCAACAGTTACGACACCACGATCTGTCTTGCTTGAAGACTCTCGCTTCTCAAGCACTTTTGTCTCTGCATAGATGGTATCGCCATGGAAAGTAGGTCGCTTGTGCTGCAGCGTCTCTATCTCAAGGTTGGCAATAGCTAATCCACTCACATCCGGGACGCTCATCCCAAGCACTAGCGAGTAGACAAGGTTGCCGACAACAACATTCTTGCCAAACTGCGTCTGCGTCTCTGCAAACCACGCATCAGTGTGGAGCGGGTGATGATTCATCGTCATCATGCAGAACAGATGATCGTCCGCCTCCGTGATGGTCTTCCCTGGCCAGTGCTTATAGATGTCGTCAATCTCGAAGTCTTCGTAGTACCGACCGAATGGGCGCTCATGAATTGTCATGGACCGATCATGCCAAAAGTCGGGAGAGAACGCTCAAAGGAGGTCTGATTCTTGGTCTCCTACCACCCCAAGTCGATTCTGGCGGGGCGAAAACTCGGCCCCCGGCGCTACAGGCCCGTCGCACCACTCGGGAAGCCGCTCGGCGGTGAAGCAGGCGTAAAGTTCGACCAGTCGACGTTACAAGCAGCAGAGACAGGCCCACCGGCTTCTTTAATTGTGTCTAAGAGGGTCGGAACATCTCGCCCAATCAAAACATTCACCATGCCTGCTCGAACATTTGGGGCCTTCGCTAGGCCATCAGATAAGCACTGAATATCTGCATCGAGTACTCCGGGCAGACCACTTGAAATCTGACCCTTCAATAGTGTCGAGATCTTGAAGCATGATTCTTTCGAGATTGAGACACCGAGACGCTTTGCAGCCGATGCGTCATCAGCCTCAAGAAGGGTTCTCACCTGCTTGGAGGTTGCACCCGTTGCTGGATTAACCCCTGCACCGTTTAATGCATTCACACCAATTGCATCGACCGTTGACTCAGCGAAGCATCGAGCCTCAGTGGCTGTGATTGGAGTTGAGTCAGCCTTGTATCCAACTAGCAGGCCGTCTACATACTCTCCTCGAGTGAAATTTGTAGACGGGCTATCGCCGCATGCAGATAGCAGCACAACGGCGCATAACGAGATGAGCAACGGGAGTCTTCTGAGCATGATTTAAGCGTTCCTTAAAAGTAGCGGTATTGCCCTCGGGGGGAGAGTCTAGGGGGTGGGTCTCAAGGAGACGGATCGCCTCAACCAACTCATCATCAGCCAACTAATCATCGACGCGTGGCTACTCCTCGATTGCATACCTCTTGAGCAGCCCACGTGCGATAACGGTTCGCTGTATCTCATTGGTGCCTTCGCCAATAATCATCAGTGGCGCGTCCCGGAAATACCGCTCTAACGGCAGATCGGTTGTGTATCCAACTCCTCCATGGATTCTCATCGCCTCAGTAGCAATATCAAGGGCCGCCTCGCTGGCGAACAGCTTCGCCATTCCAGCCTCGACCTCTGCCCGGCCGGTCTCTGCCCTGAGTCGGGCTGCATGCTCCGTAAGTAGGCGCGCTGCCTGCAGCTGAGTCCCCATGTCTGCAAGTTTGTGCGCAATCGCCTGATGAGCCGCTATGGGCTGACCAAAGGTGTGTCTCTGCTGCGCATATTTAATAGACGCCTCAAATGCCGCACGAGCAACCCCAACCGCTCTCGCAGCGATGTTGATACGACCGACCTCGAGACCGCTAAGGATTGCGGCGAGTCCTTTGCCCACACCCTCATCCCCGCCAAGAACTGCACTTGCTGGAACTCGATGGGCGTCGTAGACCATCTCAACCGTCTCAAGACCCCTGTAACCGAGTTTTCCGATATTTTTACTAACAGCGATTCCGCCATAAGCGACTCCGGGGTCTTTCTCGACCATGAAACAAGTAATGCCTTCTTCGGTGCGAGCAGCGAGCGCAACCAAACCTGCGCGTTCGCCATTTGTTACCCATGCCTTCGTGCCGGTTATTACATACTCATCGCCGTCTCGCACTGCCCTGCACGAGATATTCCTCGTATCCGATCCCGCATCTGGTTCGGAGAGAGATAGGCAACCGCGCATCTCGCCAGTGACCATCCGCGGAAGCAACGAGGATCGTTGCTCGTCGGTTCCATGGGCCACAAGCAGCCCGGCTGCAATGTGGTGGGTATTTATGACGCCGGAGAGCGACATCCATCCGGCAGCGAGCTCCTCTATGACAGCGATGTAGGAGAGGAGATCGAGCCCTAAGCCTCCGTACTCCTCAGGGACGGTGATCCCAAAGAGGCCCATCTCCTTCATCTGCTCAACGAGAGCCTCGGGGTATTCGTCGGCGTGCTCGAGGGCGGAGGCCACAGGCAGCACCTCACGCTCAACCCACTTTTGAACTAGGGCCGTCAACTCCGAGCGAGTCTCTGGGTCGGTCACTGTGGAGAATGATTTATGGCTCATGCATCCGAGTTTACTAACCGAGCCACCCACACGCCCTAGGAGAAAATGCGGCTCGAGGGGTTAGGTTCTAATCCGCATGATGCACCAAACACTTATGAGCTTTCGGCGCGACCCCGATGCCGTGAAGGGCAAGCACCTTGAACGCGATCTAATTAGACGCGTCTTTGGAATGACAGGCCTATATCGTGGCGCTCTAATCGGATTTATCATCACCGTTGTGCTCTCCGCTGTTGTGGGGGTTATTCCTCCGCTTCTCTTTAGGTCTCTGCTCGATAACGCCGTGCCTAACAAGAATGAGGGGCTTGTAATAGGGCTAGCTGTCGCTGCCGTAGCACTCGCCATCGCAAGCGCCGGGCTCTCACTTGTTCAGCGCTGGTACTCAGCCATCGTCGGCGAGGGGCTCATCTACGACATGCGCGTCTCCCTCTTCGACCACGTGCAACGCATGCCCATTGCGTTCTTCACGCGCACTCAAACCGGCTCTCTAATGAGTCGACTGAACAACGATGTAATAGGGGCACAGCAAGCAGTGACGGGGACACTCGGTACCGTCATCTCTAATGTAATAACACTCGTTGTGACGCTCTCAGTAATGCTCGCTCTCGAGTGGCGCCTCACGATCCTCACCCTTGTAGTGCTCCCCGCATTTATCATCCCTGCTCGTCGCATTGGGAAGCGTCTCCAGGCTGCTACACGCGAGAGCTTTGTAGTCAACGCCTCAATGAACAACACAATCGCTGAGCGCTTCAACGTTGCTGGAGCGCTTGTCGTCAAACTATTTGGAGCGCACGACAGAGAGCGTGACGAGTTTGCATCACGCGCAGCTCGAGTTCGCGATATCGGTATTCAGACCGCGATGTACTCAAGAGTGCTGTTTGTTGCACTCGGATTGGTCGCTGCTGTTGGGACTGCAGTCGTCTATTACGTCGGCGGACACATGGCCATCGTGGGGACCATAAGCATCGGTACCGTTGGAGCCTTCGTGATCTATGTGGGCCAGATTTACCAGCCGCTAACACAACTAACTAACGCCCGTGTCGACGTGATGACCGCTCTTGTTTCATTTGAGCGAGTATTTGAGATTCTCGATTTCCCCTCGATAGTCACAGAGTCGCCGACCGCTGTGACCCTTGAGTCTCCTAAGGGTCAGATCGATTTTGACCATGTTTGGTTCCGCCACCCGGCCCCTGATTTAGTCTCGCTTGCTTCCCTCGAAGATGGTGGGGCCCCCGGTTCAGAACCATCAGAGTGGATACTCCAAGACATCAACCTCTCAATCGCTCCAGGCGAATTCGTAGCGCTCGTTGGGCCCTCGGGTGCTGGCAAGACAACAACAGCGATGCTGGTACCTCGCGTCGCCGATGTCGTCGAGGGTTCATTGCGCATCGATGGTCACGACGTTCGCGAACTCACAATGGATTCCGTCCATGCTGCAATCGGATTCGTAATGCAGGACCCTCACCTATTCCACTCCTCCATTCGAGAGAACCTTCGCTACGCGAAGCCAGAGGCAACAGATGCAGAGATTGAGGCTGCATGCAGAGCGGCTCGAATCCACGACCTAATAGCGACACTCCCCGATGGATATGACACGGTCGTTGGAGAACGCGGTTACCGCATGTCGGGGGGCGAAAAACAGCGAATCGCTATTGCCCGTGTCCTCTTGAAGAGCCCAGCGGTGATCATCCTCGACGAGGCAACATCACATCTCGACTCTGAGTCAGAACTCGCGATCCAACGTGCATTGGCAGAGGCGCTCAAGGGGCGTACCGCTCTCGTAATCGCTCACCGCCTCTCCACAATTGTTGCAGCCGACCGCATCGTCGTAGTCGACGGTGGCCGCATTGTGGAGCAGGGCACGCACGCTGAACTTCTTAACCTCGGAGGTCTCTACGCAGATCTATACCGAACTCAAGCAGATAGAGCAGACGAGAACACCGACTTTTCCCTCTGACGCGACGCTGCGGGTGCCCTTCTCCCCGGTACGATTGAACGCCTAATGGAAACCGACGACATCAGCCCCCACTCCCGGCGCGCTGACGCAAGGCGAAGGCGGCATCAGCGCAAGCGTCGAAGCGCCTTGCTGATCTCGACTCTCCTGATAGTCACGATCGCGGCTTCCGCAGCAGCGTACGCAGATAGGGAGAGATTCTCGTTCCTATCTCAAACCTCTGAGCGCGAGAAAACCATCGATAAACAAGAGCGTGTTGTCGACCGCCCCGTTGAGCTGACTAAGGGAACGAAACGACGAGCGCTCACAGCAAAGCAGCCGCTTCGGTTGTGGATCGGTGGAGACTCTCTTGCTGGATCTCTTGGTCCTGGGCTTGGGCGTCTAGCTGCAGATACTGGAGTAGTCGCACCTGTGTACGAGTCGCGCGTCTCAAGTGGTTTAGCCAACCCAGGGTTCTTCAACTGGCCCAAACGAGCGGCATCCGAAATTTCTCGACTCAACCCGGAGGCAATTGCGTTCATCATCGGAACCAATGACTACCCGATCGTTACCGGTAAACAACTTAGTGGCGACTCTCCAATTGTTGAAGGCCAGCAACCTATTAGGCCTAAGTGGTCAATTGAGTACGAGAAGAAGACCGAAGAGATGATGCGGATCCTTGTTGGGGATCAAAACCGAACTGTGTTTTGGGTTTCGCCTCCGGTCATGAAGGACGCAAAGATCAATAATGGGGCGCGCCAGATCGGAGAACTTCAGCGCAGCGTAGCGAAGCGTTTCCCAAGCGTTGTTTGGATCGATGGTTATAGCCTCTTCGATGATGCCAACGGCGATTATGCAACTCGAATCATTGATGAGAGTGGCGACTCGATACTGGCACGCGCTGGAGATGGCGTGCACCTATCCCCTGCGGGAGGCGAGTACCTAGGAGGTGCTGTATTCGATGAGATTGACCTCATTTGGCGGATACGCGATCAAGCAGTAGCCGGATACCTGCAACGCGTTGTCGAGACGAAGGGGTCGACCTATATCCCCGGCACTCGACCATCGACTCTGGGCCCAACTACCGAATCAACCGGAGCGAGTGGAGCGACCGGTTCCTCGGGAGTAAGCGGAGTGACAGGGGGCACAGGGACTACCGGGACCACAGGATCATCCTCGACAACCTCATCTACCTCGTCTACCTCCTCCACCTCCTCTACCTCAACGACTACCACGCGCCCGCGTGGCTCCACTACCACCACGACTACCCGAACGACAATCCCGATTCTCTAAGGACAAGCACCAGCGGGATACCAATGAATAGCGTCGTGATACGGGGCTCAACACTTGCCCTCAGTTTCGGAGCCAACCGTGCAGCCTCGGTAGGCTCATCACCATGACTGAACTCAACGCCACTGCACATCACGCAACAGCCGTAGCGCTCGTAGAGGCCGCCGCCTTAATTATCGATACGGCCTCCAATACCCTCGCTACACGCTCCGTCGAGAATGGCCGCATCTCAGTCGACCTCCTCGATAGACAACAAATTGCTGCATATGACCTTGCTCATGCTGCAAGTGCAGTCGTGGGTTCGCAGGTCATGCTCGCATACGCACTCCATGGAGAGTTTGAGGCGCGTCTCTCTTTTGCGTATATCGCAGATGTCATAGCGGACCTTGAGTCACGAATATTCGGGCGCCAAGACTCTTGGGGCGTAGATGCAGTTGTGCTCGCCCCCTTCACAGAGTTTGTATCCCTGTTCCGCTCCCCTGAGTTTTTAGAGTTGCTCGCTGACGATGTTATGAAGAAAGGCACCGGCCCTGCTCACCTCGATGATGAGTTTGATTTGGTGCGCGACACATTCCACAGATTTGCACAGGACAAGATTCGCCCCGTTGCTGAGCACATTCATCGCAACAACGAAGACATACCTGAGTCGATCCTCCAAGGAATGGCAGAGATCGGCGGTTTCGGCCTCTCTGTGCCAGAGGAGTACGGAGGCTTTGCTGCAGGTGGCGAGTCGGATTATCTAGCCATGTGTGTTGCAACCGAGGAGTTGTCTTGGGGATCACTCGGCGCAGGTGGAGCCCTCATCACACGGCCTGAGATTCTCACTCGCGCGATTGTGCGCGGTGGGACCGAAGACCAGAAACACGGTTGGCTTCCACAGATTGCATCCGGTGAGCGCATCGTTGGCGTAATGGTCACAGAGCCCGACTTCGGATCGGACGTGGCAGGCGTCAACGTTATGGCGACACCCGATGGAGATGGGTGGGCAATCAATGGCGTTAAGACCTGGTGCACATTCGCCGGGCGCGCGGACACAATCATGCTCCTTGCTCGCACTGATCCAGACCGCTCCAAGGGTCACCGCGGTCTCTCAGTGTTTGTCGTCGAGAAGCCACCGGCACCAGGCCACTCATTCGCATTTGAAGACGGTCTCGGCGGGAAGATGGAGGGTCGAGCAATCGACACCCTTGGGTATCGCGGAATGCATTCATATGAGGTTGCCTTCGACAATTGGCACGTTCCAGCAGGTGCGTTAATCGGAGGAGAGAGCGGCCTAGGAAAAGGTTTCTACTTTCAGATGGAGGGTTTCGAGAACGGCAGGCTTCAGACCGCAGCTCGCGCAGTCGGGCTCATGCAGGCCGCCTTTGAGGCTGGGCTCTCCTACACAATTGATCGACGCGTCTTTGGCAAACCAGTCTTTGACTACCAGCTCACCAAGGCCAAGTTGGCGAAGATGGCTGCACTCATATGCGCGGGGCGTCAGTTCTCCTACGAGGTATCTCGCATGATGGCTCGCGGCGAAGGTGCTCTTGAGGCTTCGATGGTCAAGGCCTACGTATGCCGTGCAGCGGAGTGGGTAACACGCGAAGCCATGCAGCTCCACGGCGGCATGGGTTATGCAGAGGAGTACGACGTATCTCGCTACTTCGTCGACGCTCGCGTGCTCTCGATCTTCGAGGGAGCAGACGAGACACTCTGCCTGCGCGTAATCGCTCGCAGACTTACGGAGCAAGCGTTAGAAGCATAAGACCCGCAAAAATTTGAGGACTCGAATTTTGCCTACTCGGCGCTGCGGGTCATCCCTGCGCGAGATCCTCGAGTAACAAACTTGGTAGCCATCTTGCGGCTTGCCTCGTCGATCATCTCGTCCCCGAACATGACTGCTCCCTTGCGCTCGCCCTCTGTAGTGGCTTGCTCATAGGCATCGAGAATGTCGAATGCGCGGTCGAACTGCTCCTGAGTCGGTGTAAATAACTCATTTAGAATCACAACCTGCTCGGGGTGCAGCGCCCACTTGCCGTCGTAACCAAGAACTTTGGTGCGATTCGTATAGTCCCTAAATGAGTCATGGTCGCGGATTTTAAGGAATGGTCCGTCGATGACCTGGAGACCGTTGGCGCGCCCTGCCATCAATATCTTTGAGAAGACATAGTGAAAGTGATCGCCTGGGTACTCATCGATCTGAACTCCACCGGTGAGGACCGGCATCTCGATAGATGCAGCAAAATCAGCCGGGCCAAAGATGATGGTCTGGAGCCGTGAGGAAGCCGCACATATCTCTTCAACGTTGATTAGTCCGCGCGCTGTCTCAATCTGGGCTTCGATGCCAATATGTCCATTTGGCAGACCGGCCTTCTTCTCAACCTGTGTGAGGAGAAGATCCATCGCGACGATCTCGGCGGCACTCTGAACCTTGGGGAGCATGATCTCCTCAAGGCGAGGGCCTGCGTTCCCGACTACCTCAAGGATGTCGTAGACCGTCCACTCTGTATCCCACGCATTGACACGAACACATAGGACTGCTTCACCCCAGTCCTGCGACTTGATGGCATTTACAACCTTGGAGCGCGCCGCCTCTTTCTCGAGCGGCGATACGGAGTCCTCAAGATCGAGGAACACCATGTCGGCTCCTAGTCCGGGGGCCTTGGCAAGCATCTTCTCGCTCGAGCCTGGTACTGAGAGGCATGAGCGACGGGGCAGGGATCGTGTGCGTTCTGACATAGGGGTGGAGCGTAATCATCAAGGGAGGTCTGCTTCTACTCGGCATCGCTAAATACCCTCCGGGGCCGGTACTCTCAACCTGTGGCTAGCGACTCCCCAACCCTCACCCTGCATGAAATAGCGGACGGAGTAATGGTCTGGCTCCAGCCCGGGGGCGAGTCTGGTGTCAGTAATGCAGGCGTTGTGATTGATGACGACGGCCTCACAGTGATCGACACCCTGATGGTTCCCGAGCAGTGGCAGCCGTTTGCCGCAGCAGTAAACGCTCTAGGCCTACCTGTTCGCAGAGTCGTCCTGACTCATGCGCATATTGATCATGTTGGCGGAACGAGTGCGTTTCGCAATGCGATGGTCTTAGCTTCATCGGTAACGAGTGACCTACTTGATCAAGAAATGCCGATCTCGGCTTACAAAGCATTTATGCCGGCCTTCACTCGCGGTTTCGACGAGCTCGAGGCGATCGGCACTCGACCAGTTAGCCATGTAATAGATAAACCAGCCATGGTTACTCCGCGCATCGAAGTGATTCCAGCCGCAGGGCACACCGCTGGAGACGTGATGGTTCTTGTTGAGGACGCGGATGTGCTCTTCGCAGGAGACATATGTTTCTTCGGCGTTACCCCTCTTGCGTTTCAAGGAGATGTAGTGACGTGGGCTGAGGTCTTAGAGATTGCAGTTGAAATGGCAGAGACAATCGTTCCAGGGCACGGACCAATAGGCGGCGCCGATGATGTGCGCGCTCTGCAGAACTACCTACGCGCATGCGTCGCAGCAGATGGCGACCCTTCGGCGATAGGAGCAGGTCCGTGGGATTCTTGGCTTGAGCGCGCCGAGCGAGATGCGATCAATGTGGAGAGAGCAAAGATGCTCGCTACAGGTGAGAGCCCGGGATCAATCCCGCCATCAATGCTGCGAGCCCTAGGCTTCTAATATCCGCCAACTTCGGAAGCAGTTTTTAGTAGGCGCCTTCGAGTTTGGAGTGGTCCCAGGAGACGACCTTGTCGAGAGTTATCCGCACCCCTAAGCGCTTGGCTCCCATCGAATGCACCCCCTCGCGCACAGCCTCATCAGTAATGGGCATCCAGTATTTCTCAAAGACCGCCTCACCAATAGCGTTGACCTCATCTCGATCCTCGATGACGGTAGCGGTGCCCGCCACGGATACTCCACGAAGTTTCTCGTAGACATCCCCATCGGCGACAAGCACCGTCACCCTCGGGTCGCGCTGGAGATTCACGATCTTCTGACTGCGTCCATAGGTCCAGAAGCAGAGGTCACCATCTACGAGCGCGAACCACATCGTGACAAGGTGCGGGGTGCCGTCAGCATTGATGGAGGCAACTTGAAGATCTCGCCCTGAGGTGAGGTAGGACTCAACCTCGGCCTCGGTCATGCGGATGATGTCTCGTCTGCTCATGGCTCGCTCCCGTCAAGAAGGCCCCGCTCCCAATTTGGGGGCCGCGCGAGACCGAGGCTACCTAGCGCGGCAGGGTAACCTTTCAAACTGTGGCAACCAACCCAGATCCCCAATTGGCGCTCGAGACAATCTCCGGAAGCAGCCGCTCCATAGACGACTGGACCACGATGTTTCAGTTGTGCCTCGTGATCCTCCCGGATGAGATGGAGGCGACAAAGTATTTCCCGATCACCGACCAGATATCCAAGGTCCTTGGGGACGCAGACTGCCGAACCGCGTTTGTTGTTCCAACCACTTCAGCGATTGCACGGAGAATCCTTGGCAAGAGGGCGGACGAGGTAATGACCTTCATCGACCCCGAGCGGAGTCTTATGGCAGGCCTTGGGATCACCTCTCTCCCCGCTTTGGTTCACATTCGCCAGGACACTTCGGTAGGCGAGGTAGCTGAGGGTTGGAACCCGACCGAGTGGCAGAGGGTCGCTAAGTCGATTGCCAAGGCGATGGCTTGGTCGGCCCCGGAGTTCAAAGACTCCTAGGCCAAAATATCGCGAAAGTGCTGGTCAGAGCCCTTTTTGGCTCCCCGCGTAGCACTTGGACCACCCCGCCGCCTAGGGTCTAGTGCATCAGCAACCCCTCACCTTTGGGTTGTCATGTCTAATTCAAATCCTGTCCAACTGCTGTGCAAGCCGTGTTCGGCAAGGACCAACCGAGGAGACGAGCAATGCGCTCGGATCAGAGGACGGCCCCCAAATGAACTTAAGAAAATCGATAACACCATTCATCGCAACACTCCTCTTGGCCTCTATTGGCTTCGCAGGGATTGCCTCTAGCGCTCCCGTTGACAGCAAGCGTCGCCAAGCGGCAGCGCTTGAGGCATCAATCGCTGCGAACGGCGAGCGGACCAACATGCTCTCCGAGCGCCTCAACGGCGCTCGCCTTCGGGTAGCAGAGGCCCAGGCAGGCATCGCAGAGGCTCAGAGACGAACCGACGAGGCACAGGCCCAGGCCACACGCATTACTGGCGTCCTCTCGAGCCGGGCCTCCACCATTTACAAGGGAGCCGCTACCGGCACCCCGCTTCGTGCAACAAGCGTTAAGAAGATCAACGAGCTAGGTATCCGCTCAAAATACGCGGCCGCCGCAGCGGAGTACGATGGAACTCTCCTTGAGACGCTCCAGCGCGCACGCGAGGAACTAGCCGTTCAGAAGGCCGAGCTCGAGCGCCAGAAAGCGGCTGCTGCGGCTCAGCGAGATGCTGTAGCAAGTGCCCGGGCTCAGGTCACTGCAGCCAACGCCGAGCAGCGACGACTCCTATCTCAGGTCAAGGGAGATATTGCCGCCCTTGTATCCCAGGAGCAGGCGCGTCGTGCAGCGGCGGTGCGTAATACCGCGGTGACTCCAGTTAGAGGGCGAACCGGTAATCCTGAGCGCTTCCCCAATATTCCCGCACCATCAGCGGGGGCCGCTACAGCTATTGCCTTCGCTAGAGCACAGCTTGGAAAGCCGTACCGCTACGCAACCGCAGGGCCCAATACCTTCGACTGCTCAGGGCTCACGATGCGGGCATGGGGAGCGGCTGGAGTGCGTATGGCTCACTTCTCCGGAGCCCAGTACAGATCTTTCCCCCGCATTCCGCTCTCTGCTCTCCAGCCAGGTGACCTCGTATTCAGGGGGCCAAACGGATCCGCACACGTGGCGCTTTACATCGGCGGAGGCATGATCCTTACAGCGCCCCAGACTGGCGATGTCGTGAAGATCGCTCGCATGGGCGACGTCATGGGTGCTGTGCGACCGGGTTGATCAGCATCTGCTCAGATGAGCAGTTACGGAATAACAAGCATTCCGAGATCAGCCTCAATTTGAGGGCGTGGCTTGGCTCCTTGGCACACGCGCTCGAGTCGGCCGTTTCTAAATAGGGCAATCATTGGAATGCTCTGCACACCAAATTGCTCAGCGAGGGTCGGCTCCTCATCGATGTTTATCTTCACTACTTTGTAAGCACCCGCTCGCATTACGGCGATCTGCTCAACAATCGGTGAGACCTGTCTGCAAGGCTGACACCAAGGTGCCCAAAAATCAACGATCACAGGCAACTCGCTCTGCAGAACCTCGCGCGCAAATAAAGCGGTGGTCACACTGCGAACCGGACCCTCTTGCGGATCGTCTGGCACCGGTACCGATGGCAACTGGCCGGCCTCAACCTCAGAGAGCCAGGCTCGCGCTGCCTCGATCCCCTCAATCGCCACCCCATGCCCCATCGGAAACTCCAAGTAGGTAACAGGTACGAGGCGCGACTCAAGGTCCCGAGCGAGGGAGCGTGCGTTCGCAACCTTGACAATCTCGTCCTCAGTACCGTGCTCAATGAGGATTGGTAGAGCCTTGATGCTCTCCGGGTCGACCAGCACCGGGAGCGGAGGCCCAGGGATCGCAGGGCTCATAGCCAACACAGCCTTGGGCATAGTGGGCCCACTGCGCAGCGCCAGCGCAAGGGCCATCCCTGCGCCCTGCGAGAAGCCCCCAACGATTGCCTCCGAGCGCTCAAAACCACGCCCCTCGCACTCAATGTCTAGGAGAGCATCGAGTGCGTCTAGCGACTCAGTAAAGCGCCCTATATCTGGAGCACCCGAGGAGTCCCATTGATACCAGGCATACCCAGGAGTGCCCGGAACCCCCTCTAGTCCGCGAGGCAGCAGGACACAGTAAGCCCCCTCCGGGTCAAGGTAGGGAAGAAGCCCTGCGAGGTCACGCTCGTCGGCACCGAACCCATGTATCAGCATCAAAATGCGCTTAGCGCTTGGTGGAGCGACTACCTCAGTATGTAAATCAATCATGAGCAGAGCCTAGGGCTAACCCCTACCCATCGCCTCACGTGGTGGGGGGAGGAGAATCTCGCGGCAAACTCATCAGGTATCGCCACGCGGGATTGTTCAGCCAATAGTTCGCACCGATACAACGAAGCGTGGAAACATAAGAAAATCGCCGGGCAAGAGTCCGGCCTCAGGGAGAGGCACGTAATGAAACTCGGCGTAAATTTTGGTTATCAAGACTGGGGATCAAATCTTGAAGGAGCGCTAGCAGTAGCGCGAGAGGCCGACCGCCTTGGATACTCCTCGGGCTGGACAGCAGAGGCTTACGGAACTGACGCCGTTACACCACTGACATGGATGCTTGCGAATACCGAGAATATGTCTTTTGCCCCAGCGATCATGCAGATGCCTGCGCGTACCCCAGCCATGACCGCTATGACCGCGGCGACTCTTGACCTAATGAGTGGCGGCAGATTCATGCTTGGTCTCGGCGCATCCGGCCCTCAGGTAGCAGAGGGATGGCACGGCGAGGCTTACGGAAAACCGTTAGGTCGGACTCGCGAATATGTTGAGATTGTTCGAACAATTCTCCGACGCGAGGCCCCGCTTGAGCACCACGGCGCGCACTACGACATTCCATATACAGGTCCCGGCGCGACTGGTTTAGGCAAGCCCCTAAAGATCATCGTGCACCCGAGGCGCTCTGACATCCCCATCTACCTCGCTGCAATTGGACCAAAGAACGTTGAGCTCGCAGCAGAGATCGCTGACGGATGGTTACCGATATTCTTCTCTCCAGAGCGCTACGCAGATGCGTTTAAAGATGCAGTTGAGGCTGGGTTCGCTAAAGCCGGCAGTGATAAGACCCTCGCTAATTTCGATATTGCTCCTACCGTCACAGTTCTCCTAGGAGATGATCTCGAGATGCTTCGCGGCTTCGCCAAGCCAATGATCGCTC
This sequence comes from Bifidobacterium breve, assembly GCA_945907055.1. Taxonomy (GTDB): domain Bacteria; phylum Actinomycetota; class Acidimicrobiia; order IMCC26256; family IMCC26256; genus IMCC26256. The sequence continues at coordinate 16,460 of CAMDSG010000001.1, forward strand.
TCTACGTTGGCGGGATGGGCGCGCGCGGGAAGAATTTCTACAACGACCTCGCATGTCGTTATGGCTTCGAGGCCGAGGCCAAAGAAATTCAGGATCTATACCTTGATGGTAAGAAGCGCGAGGCTGCGGCTGCGGTGCCCGACTCGCTCGTGGATGAGATCGCACTCATCGGACCTAAGGAGCGCATCGCTGACCGTCTTGATGCCTGGCGCGAATCTGGAGTTGGGACCCTAATTGTGGGTTCTGCCCAGATTGAGGCAATCCGCGTGATGGCCGAACTCTGTCTGTGATCCAAGCACAACCCGCAGGCAACTCGGCTCAGTTTCGTGCGGTTCTCTTCGACCTAGGCGGAGTTGTCTTTCCATCCCCATTCGATGCATTCGATGCATACGAAAGGGAAGAGGGTTTAAGTAAGGGATTTGTCCGCGCAGTAATTGCGCGCAGCGCTGAAGACGGTGCATGGGCACGCCTAGAGCGCAGCGACGTCACCTTCAAGGAGTTCTGCTTAGAGTTAGAGGGCGAGGCTCTACTTGCAGGCGAGGAGATCTCTGCAGAGCAACTCATGGCCATGGTTGGTTCGAGCCTTACTCCGCGCCCCGAGATGGTCGCTGCAATTAATGCCTTAAGAAGTATCGGGCTACTGATAGGTGCACTAACAAATAACTGGGCACTCGCAGAGGGCCGCGCCGATGCACAGCCTCACTCTCTCGGGAACCTTGGTCTCTTCGACATCGTCGTCGAGTCAGCCGTCGAGGGGATGCGCAAACCTGATCCGCGCATCTATGAATTGACCTGTCAGCGACTCGGGGTAGAACCAGCAGAGGTAGTTTTCCTCGACGATTTAGGGATCAATCTCAAGCCTGCGAGAGCAATGGGGATGACCACGATCAAGGTCGCCGACGTCAGAGACGCATTAAATGAACTCGGCGAAATTTTTGGTATAAGCCTTCACTATTAAGAGCGTAAGACGGCTCTAAGAGTTAGGCGACTGCATCACGTGGAGATTGACTCCGTGAAGAATCTCGCCGTCAATATAGATATTTGCCAGCACCGGCCCATAACGCTCGACCGCCACATTACGGATATCGAGGGTTATCGGGATTGATGGCTGCTCATCAATTAAGAGCATCTCAGGCGAACCGAACTCGAAGGTTCCGTTTATCTCTGCGAGTTCTTTTCCGTCTTCATCGATCACACGCACTAGCAGCGTGTGCTGCTGCTGCGCCTCGAATCGATCGAGCTCGATGACCATAGCGAGGAATACTCCAATGGGGGCTGGTAGCTCGTCACGAAGGGATCTAGTCACTCCACCCGAGGAGACGAAGAGAAGCCCCTCACGAACCTGTGCGAAGTCACAAAACATTGCGGTACTTATCTGCATAGGGCCGTCACACTAGGCGCACGGCTCTACAAGCTTCGCCACCTCACCCTGCCCGATTCACAACTCTTAAGTACCCGGGACGGGACTCGAACCCGTAAGCCCTTTCGGGCGGGCGGTTTTAAGCCGCCTGCGTATGCCGTTCCGCCACCCGGGCAGGTTCCTCAAGGGTAGATGCCGCGAGTGCCTCAGGTAACGAATCAGCGCGGATTACAGATGAAGGAAGTAGGTCTTCTGAGGGAAGTAGGTCTTGCTCCTCGGCAACCCTGCCCTCCGGAAGAAATTCACCTAGGGCAGCGCGCAGGAGAGCCAGGCGAAGCCTTGGGGATGCCTCGCCCCTGACTCGATTAGAGATGAGTACGCCATCGACCATGTCCTCCACGACCCTTCCGAGGGGGCGGCCCTTGATCTTCACGGAGACGACAGACCCCCCGGGGTAGCGCCGAATCGATCGATTGACATCGGGAATGCGAGGCGGGCTGCGGAATGCAGGGACCTCAAGGCCTGAGGCGCGCGCAGCGGTTCCGAGGGAGCGGGCCACAGAGGCGAAGCGAAGAGCAGGTACACCAGTCACGTAAATGACTCTCGCAGATGGGTGTGACAGTGTTCTTTTCTATCCTCAATAACCCCCAAATAGACCCCTATTTAGATCCCCTTGAAGCGCCGAGTTGCGGTGGCGCCCTTGGTGATGTTGCCTAGCGGTATGCCCGGGCACCTTGACGACCCCAAATCGACGACTGAGCAAGCCTCATACGAGGCTGTTCAGCGCGTCATGGAGGCCGTTAAGGGCGAGGAGAATGTGATTGATCTTGGACCAAGTGCAGAGCAATCCTCAACACGCGCACTTGTTCCAATACCAGCGCGCAGATCTCGCGAGCTCCCCGACCCGGAGCCTCCAGACCGCGAGATTCGCAGAGGAGATGTAGACCCGTGGGGGCGCAGCGAAAGAGTGCGCAGTATTGCCCGGCGCATATACGACCCTCTCTACCGATACTGGTTCCGCGTCCAGTGGGAAGGCATCGAGCACATACCGACGGAGAGCGGCGCTCTACTTGTCTCTAATCACGCTGGAGCGATTCCGTCAGATGCTCCGGCCATTATGCATGGAATCGAGACCCAACTCGGAAGACCTGTCTACGGATTAGCCGAGTACCTATTCAGAGATCTACCCGCAATTGGAACACTCTGGTCACGTGCGGGCGGAGTAACTGCCCACCCTGATAACGCCTACCGGCTACTAAAAGAAGATCAGCAATTGGTTCTCGTGTTCCCCGAGGGCGCCAAGGGAACAGGCAAGCTCTACAAAGACAGGTACCGACTCGCGCGCTTTGGTCGCGGTGGGTTTGTTGAGATTGCCATGCGCGCAGGTGTTCCGATTATCCCGATTGCAGTTGTCGGAGCAGAGGAGTCGATGCCGATTCTTTTCAAGAGCAAGCGACTAGCAAACCTTCTTGGCATCCCATATGCGCCGATTACTGCCAACATGCTGATGTTCGGCCCCCTTGGAGGATTGGCATATTTACCTGCAAAATTCCGCATTCGCGTGCTCGAACCCATTCATTTTACTGCCGAGCCAGATCAAGAGCGTTACTCACGAGCACGCGTTATGGATGCTTCAGAGATGATTCGCGGGCGCATTCAAGAGGCCCTCTACGACATGCTGCGCTCACGCCGCAGCACTTGGTGGTAAATCAATCATGCGCGTACTAGTAACAGGTCTCGGGACTTTCTGGGGGAGTCGACTCGCACAGGCTCTTGAGCAGTTTGACGATGTAGAGGTAATTGTTGGACTTGACACAAACGAACCTCGCCTCCCGCTAGAACGAACAGAGTTCGTAAGAGCAGACTCCGACTACTCGATTCTCCAGCGCATCGTTAAGGCGACAAAGGTCGACACAATTCTCCACACCCATCTGCTTGTTGACTCAACAGAGAACAGCAACCGACGTATGCATGAAGTTAATGTGATCGGGACAATGAACCTGCTAGCAGCCGCTGGAGCAGCTGGTAGTACCGTTCGAAAGCTGATTGTTAAGTCCTCAACGTTGATATACGGAGCAGGCAAGCGAGATCCATATTTTTTCCGTGAGGAGATGGAGCGCACAACTCCTCCCCATACCGAAGTCGAGCGGTCGCTGCTAGAGACCTCTGCGTTTGTGCGCGACTTCGCAGTCGACAATCCGCACGTTGTAGTGACCAAACTTCGTTTCTCGAATGCACTCGGCGACGACATCACCTCTCCATTTGCTCGCTCTCTCAGCCTGCCGGTCGTCCCGGAGATTCTTGGATTTGATCCTCGCCTGCAATTTGTCCACGAGGAGGACATCACAGGGGCCCTTATTTTTGCGACTAGAAACGACATTCCCGGCGTTTATAACGTTGCTGGTAGAGGAACCATGCCGTGGAGTGAGATCTGCGAAGTCATCGGAAAGCGCAGGATCCCTCTCCCCCCATTCTTTACAAACTGGGCGGCCGAGCCACTACGAATGACGCGCGTTGTCGACCTACCCCCTGAGGTTCTTGACCTGCTTCGCTACGGAAGAGTCGTCGATACTCGTGCGTATAGGCGCGCCGGATTTGAGTACAAGTACACGACCGCAGCTACGGTAAATGCGTTTGCAAGAAGCCTCCGCCTCGAGTCAGTTGTAGGGGATAGCAATCCTTCATACCGCTACGAGAGCGACGTCGAGACTTTTTTCCGTCACTCCCCCGCAATAATTCGAGAAGGGAACGAGTAATGCCAGTACACGTCGAGCGTCGAGGCAGAGTCGAGATCGTCACGATTGATGATGCAGAGCGGCGAAACATTCTCTCTGCAGAGTTAGTCGCCGGAATTGTCTCGGCGGTAGATGCAGCAGAGGAGGATGAGAACGTTGGAGCGGTAGTCATTACCGGTGCAGGAAAAGCCTTCTGTGTCGGCGCAGACCTCGGAGACCTCGCAGCAATGGGTAGCGGTGAGCGAGACCCCGAGTCGGTGACATCCGTCTACGAGGGATTCCTGCGGGTGCTGAATTGCTCCCTCCCCACAGTCGCAGCTGTAAACGGCCCTGCAGTGGGAGCTGGCTTTAACCTTGCACTTGCGTGTGATCTGCGCATTGCAGGTGAATCAGCTCGATTCGACTCAAGATTTCTCTCGATAGGCATTCACCCAGGTGGAGGTCACACATGGCTACTCGACCGCGCAGTTGGGCCCCAAGCCGCTGCAGCTATAGACCTTTTCGGAGTCCGCATCGACGGAGAACGCGCAGCGACAATCGGGCTTGCTTGGGAGTGCGTCTCAGATGACACACTCCTGGATCGAGCAGTCGACCATGCAGAGCGGGCAGCAGCAGCACCTCGGGATCTCTCTATTCGAACCAAGGCCACGCTGCGCAATGCGCACCCGACTTCAAACCACCCTGAGGCCTTGGCCAACGAGCTCATCGATCAGGTCTGGTCATTTGGCCAGCCGTGGTTCGCTGAGCGAACCGGCCGCTGAGGAGACTTCGATTTGAAGAGCCCTGCGCTATTACCCTTTACAGAATGAGCGATTACGACTCCGAGGTAATCGAATCGCAGCCACCACCGACTGACTTGGCGGATAAGGTGGATGAATCTGTAATCCTTGAGGCTCTTCCTACACAAGACCGCTCGCCGATCATGACTGCTGCTGGATGGGGTCTCGGAGCGATTGTTCTTCTTGCCCTAGGTGTTGTTGCCTGGGGGTGGATCATCAACGCAACCGCCGGCTCTGCTGTTGAACGATTCATCAACGGCGAGGGGCAGGTCTACGAGGGCGACGGGTTCAGCGCGCGCTTCCCAACAACACCGGAGCGCGTCTCATCAGGGGAGGGTGCAAGTAAGAGCGTCACAGTCTCGAGCAACGTCGGCCAAGACCTTAGGTTCTCAATCAATTGGACGCAGCAGCCTGAGACGGCCGCAGAGAATCCCCTCAATGCACTAAACGAGGCCGCTAAGGCTCTTGTCGAAGACTCCAATGGAGAGTTTGTCTCGCAGCGCGCCCCTGCTGTATTCGGGACAGCTGCATCTAAAGAATTCGTCTATAAAGTCGGCAAAACGCTTATTTACGCCTCAATGTTATTGACCCTTGATCGGATCTACACAGGTCAAGTATCGAGCATCAAACCGGCGGTAGCAGAGTATGAAGCGCTCAAAAAAGGCTTCTCCCTAACTCAACTCCGATAGCTAAACGAACTCTCAAGTTAGGAAATCGCTCTCTATCTGAGCGCGCCGCTCCTCCCACTCAGAGGAGACCATCGCATACCTGACGTGGTCTTCATAGATACCACGAATCTGCAGTAACCCTATTGAAGTGCCTTCGTTACGCAGACCAAGTTTCTCTGCCACGCGACGACTTGCAGCGTTACGCGGCACTATCGCGGCCTCGATGCGATGGAGTCGAAGCGTATCGAACCCAAATCTGAGAGTAAGGGCCACCGCCTCGGGGGCTAGTCCTTTCCCCGCATGCTGCTCTGCGATCCAATAACCAACATATGCAGACTGGAATGGTCCGCGTTGCACACTGCCGAGGCTTACCTCACCGATCAGAGTGTCTTGATAGAAAATACCGTTGCCGTAGGCAGCATCAAACTGACGCTGTCGATCCCATGCTGCACACCGAGATCGAAAAACAGATTTGTCTGAAGTCGCATCTGGGGTCCCGGAGTCAGGTAACGGCTCCCATGGGTCAAGCCAATCGCGGTTCGCATTACGAACCTCTCTCCACGCTTCGAAGTCTGAGTCTTTTAAAGGGCGCAGGGCGATTCTCGGCCCGTCAATAAAAATAGAAGATCTGCTCGTCATTCGTCACCCTCCTCTCACCCCAAATTACTCATCACCCTGACCTGCGGAGATTAGCGGGGCATGCACCTGCGGTGCTCCACAGCCCGTAGGCTCTCCAATCGATGCCTAAACCAACTGCCTCCAACGCCCCAGAGCACCTCGTCTGGCTTGATCTAGAGATGACTGGCCTCGACATCCGACGCCACGTCATTGTTGAGATAGCAGTCATCGTGACCGATGTAGATCTCAATCCCCTCGATGAGGGGCTTGACCTTGTGATCCACGCAACCGAGGAAGAGCTCGCCGGGATGGATGACTTCGTAACCAAGATGCATACCAAGTCTGGCCTCATCAACGAGATCAGGGCATCAACGGTATCCGTCGAGGATGCGCATGCTCAGGCGTTGGCGTATGTGCGCAGTCATATACCGACTGCGCGAACTGCCCCACTATGCGGTAACTCAATCGGTGCTGATAGGCGGTTTCTTGACTCCATGATGTCGGAACTCGAGGAGTATCTCCATTACCGCAGCATTGACGTCTCATCTCTGAAGGAACTAGCGCGACGCTGGAACCCGGCGGTTTACAAGAAGCGCCCCGGAAAAGCGGAGCAGCATCGCGCGTTAGGGGACATTCTCGAGTCAATCTCGGAGTTACGTTTTTACCGCGATAATTTCCTCCAGTTGCCCGCTACTCCAACCGAGTAGCGAGACTCAAAGGTTCAATTAAGGCTTAATTAAGGCTGCCATTTAACCCAAGCGCGTCGACTGCGTTGATTAGTCGCTCGACTGACTCGGGGCGCGCTGAGTGCCCCATGAGCCCAACGCGCCAAGCCTTACCTGCGAATGCACCAAGCCCTCCGCCTACCTCAATACTCCAGCCATCAAGTAGCGCTCGACGGAGTGTGGCTTCATCACTTCCCTCGGGTAGCCAAGCTGCGGTTAGTTGTGGGAGTCGGTAGCCATCCTGGGCAATGAGTTTGAATCCTCGCTCCACCAAAGAGCTCTGCAACTGCGACCCCACCGAGCGATGGCGAGCCCACGAAGCCTCTAGCCCTTCATCGAGCAGCACCCCAAGCCCAGCATGCAGCGCCGCGATCATCGAGGTAGGGGCAGTGTGGTGATATTTACGCGCAGCGCCTACGTAGTCGCCGATCAAGCCAAGATCTAGATACCACGACTGCGCTGGTATGGAGCGATTCTTTATGCGCTCAACCGCCCGTGGCGAGAGAGTAATTGGCGAGAGGCCCGGAGGGACACCGAGACACTTCTGTGTCCCGGAGTAACAAGCATCCACTCCCCACGCGTCAACATTTACCGGGACGCCACCTAGGCCCGTGACGGTATCGACAATCAGCAAAGTATCTGTTTCTTGAAGAATGCTTAGCGGTGCGATCTCACTCTCGACTCCGGTAGATGTCTCCGCATGCACCACCGCTACAACGCGCGCTCGGGGATTAGCGCTCTGGGTATCAAGCAATCGCTGCGGATCGATTGGATCTCCCCAAGGAGCCTCCACTCGCAGAACCTCGGCACCGCATCGTCGCGCCACCTCGCACATACGCTCACCAAAAACTCCGTTGACACCGATAATCCCAGTGTCTCCGGGTTCAAGCAGATTGACAAAGCATGCCTCCATGCCAGCAGACCCTGTTCCACTAATCGGTAGGGTCAGAGCATTCGAGGTCTTGAATACGCTACGCAGGCGTTCGCTCGTCTCATCGAGCAGTGAGAGGAACACAGGGTCGAGATGGCCAAGAACTGGCTGCGAGAGCGCCTCAAGCACCTCTGGGTAGGCGTTCGAGGGGCCAGGTCCTAGTAACAGTCGCTCAATCATTTAAAGATCGTACCTAGCGCTAAGTACCTGCGAGCATCCGTACCACCCCATCAAGGATGTCGGACTCGGATACCAGTACCTCTTCATACCCAAGGGACCTAAGCACAGATACGAGAACTATGCATCCACCGACAATTACAGATGCCCTCTCAGTCTCTAATCCTGGATTGAATCTGCGCTGCTCTAGCGACTCAGTGGCGAGCGTTCGGAAAACATCCTCTGCTGCTGCGCGAGTGATACGAAAGCCGTGGATCCGAGATCGGTCGTACTCGACTAATCCCTGCTCGATTGAAGCGACCGCTGAGACAGTACCGGCAAGCCCTACAAGAGTCGCACAGTCGCGTACCCCTGGAACCTCTCGAACGACATCAGCCATGTGATCACGCAATACCTGCACAGCATTTGAGAGTTCGTCTGGGAGTGGAGGATCTGAGTGAAGGAATGTCTCCGTAACTCGAACACACCCCACATCAATAGAGATGAGCCCCTCGGGTTTATCTGTGCCGACCACGAACTCTGTTGAGCCTCCACCGATATCAACAACAAGAAATGGCCCAAGCGCATCTAGGCCCGCCGTTGCACCAAGAAAAGAGAGAGCTGCCTCCTCCTCACCCGTGATGATCTCTGGAGCAAACCCGAGCGCATCCTCTACAGCTTTAACAAACTCATCGCGATTCTCGGCGTCACGTGCGGCACTCGTTGCAGTTGCACGCACACGCTCTACCCCCAGGCTCTCCATTACGCCGCGGTACTCGCGTAGCACTACACAGACGCGTTCAATGCCCGCAGAGCTCAATCGCCGGGTCGATGCCACCCCTTCGCCGAGGCGAGTAATAGTCATCAGGCGCTCAAGAGTCTTTACATCCGCCTCGGCGCCAGATCCCTCAACATCTGCAACAAGAAGACGAGTTGAGTTTGTACCCATATCAATCGCTGCACATCTCATTACTCAGACTCCTCAACTTCGCTCAAGAGTCTCTTCTCTACCCATTCACCTACAGGGTCGACTCCCCCTGCAAGAAAATTCGCATAATGGGCATGTAGACACTTCACGCCAATGCGTGTACCCCCGACACCGCCAGATGGACGCGGACCCTCGTAACTCTCAGGTAGGGAGGCGTCTCGCTTGGCTGCATAGCTATCGTGGGCCTCAATCAATGCGCCTGCATCTACTGCAGCCTCAGCGGCGCGCACCCCACCCTCTGCCTCAAGCGTTCCGACACGCCGATTGAGTTCAGGATCTACGAGCCAGTAAAGAGTCGGCATCGGCGTGGAGTCATACATAAGTGATGCGTTCCTAAGAACAACAGGCTCGCCATTTTCTCCGCGCACCACTACCTCAAACTCTGCGCGCGGCTCTCGCCCCAGAAGGAGGGTTACCGCTTCAAGGTCTGCTGGGTTTGTTGGCACGCATTGAAGTGTAAGGGGCATCGCTTCGCTATGGGGAAGTGGATCCTGTTACACCCACGCCACCCGTGACGCCTGTTGACCCGGGGACTACCGCCCACGCCTGCTCCCCTGGTTTAACCATGCCGAAGCGAGCGCGGGCAATGCGCTCAATCTCGGCGGGGGACTCTAGTAACTGCTTCTGATCTCTCAGAATCTTGGTCTGGGTCCGGAGAAGAACTAATTGCTTCTCGGCGGCGCTGATTCGATTCTGCTGATGGATATATGAACGCACAGGAAATAGATATGCGAGGACAGCGAATAGTGCAATTAACCCTACAGAAACAGCAACAATTCTCCCCCAACGCGGGATTTGATTAGCGCCGATCGCACCTTTTTGTGGGGAGCGCGTCTTGGGTGCCAGCCCCTTTTTCTTAGGCGCGTTCTTCTTTGGTGCGTTCTTCGTCGGTGTGTTCTTCTTCAACATCGCCATTAGCGACCACCACTACTCCCCCGCGCAACTGCGCTCAGGCCTGGATACATGGCGGCCTCTTCGAGTACCTCTTCTATACGGAGCAGTTGGTTGTATTTAGCTACGCGATCACTACGGGCTGGTGCCCCAGTTTTAATCTGTCCACAGTTTGCCGCGACCGCTAGGTCGGCGATTGTTGTATCTTCAGTCTCACCACTTCGATGAGACATGACAGACGTATAAGAGGATCGCGTTGCGAGTTCTATCGCATCTAGCGTCTCGGTCAGCGTTCCTATTTGGTTGACCTTGATCAGAATCGAGTTCGCTACTCCGAGTTCAATGCCTCGACCGAGCCTCTCCACATTGGTTACAAATAGATCGTCTCCGACTAATTGAACACGATCACCGACTGCCTTAGTGAGAGCGCTCCATCCATCCCAGTCGTCTTCGTCCATACCGTCTTCAATCGAGATAATCGGATAACGCGCAGTTAGGTCTGTGAGGTAACTTGCGAACTCAGCCGAGGAGAAGGATTTTCCCTCACCTGCGAGGACATACTGACCGTCTTTGTAGAACTCACTCGAGGCTGCGTCGAGGGCGATGGCGATCTCCGCTCCAGGGTTATACCCAGCTCGCTCAATTGCCTCTACCAGAAGCAGAACTGCCTCTTCGTTTGATTCAAGGCTCGGGGCAAAACCGCCCTCATCGCCGAGCGCTGTTGCTAGCCCGCGCTCTTTAAGTAATGCCTTGAGGGCGTGGTAAGTCTCGGTACCCCATCGCAACGCTTCGCTCAATGATCCAGCACCTACCGGCATAATCATGAACTCCTGAATATCAACATTCGTATCGGCGTGGGCTCCACCGTTTAGAACATTCATCATCGGAACAGGGAGCGTGCGGGCATTCGTGCCACCGACATAGCGAAACAGCGGCAAGTCGCTCTCCTCGGCTGATGCCTTTGCAACAGCGAGGGATACACCAAGAATCGCATTAGCTCCTAGGCGAGATTTGTTATCAGTTGCGTCTAGGTCAATGAGCGTGTAATCAACCACTCTCTGCTCCGAAGACTCAAGGCCAATAATCGCGTCGGCGATCTCCTGCTTGACATTCTCCACAGCGCGAAGCACGCCTTTCCCGGCGTAACGGTCACCACCATCACGAAGCTCAGCGGCTTCGTGCGCACCAGTACTTGCTCCACTCGGGACAGCAGCGCGGCCGCGCGCCCCACTGATGAGTTCAATCTCTACCTCGACCGTAGGGTTTCCGCGCGAGTCCAGAATCTCACGAGCATTTACCTCTGCAATTGCACTCATAGCGTCGCTCTCTATACGGAGGATTAAGGGCTGAACTCGGGATTTAAAACTCTCAAATCTTGTGGTTAATGTTGATAGAGTAGCCCTGTGAGGCTCACATGTGGCTGTTTATCAGGGTTAATACTCCTCGGCTATTTAGCGGTTACCCCGATCAAGCGGGGGGAGCGCCGTGGCGAGGTTGACGCGCTGGGCCATTCTCAACGCGAGAGAGCCGTCGCCATAGGAGCTCCGGGGTAAGGCGCCGAGTCCTCACCGCTTGACGTGTTTTAGGGCCAGGGAATGCGAATAGTTCTCCACGCTCGAGGGCTGCCTCCGCGGAGTCAAGAACCTCTCTGGCCTCAATACCTGGGAGCCCTTCAAGTGCTCTCGGGTCGGCTTCGTTGATCCCGATGAGCATCGGCGTATCCACAGGCGGCGGGCAGACAACGACCGTACGCAGCCCAGTACCGAGAAGTTCATGCGATAGCACCTCACCGAATGCAACCACCGCAAACTTGGATGCTCCATATGCCCCCATGCGATATGACGGAACCCACCCAGCCAAAGATGCGATCAAGACGATGTCTCCGCGACTTCTCTCAATCATTCCATCAAGCACTGCCTTAACCATCCGAACGCTGCCGCCGTAGTTCACATCCATGACGCGAGAAATGTCCTCTATTGCCTGGTCTTGAAGCAGCCCCGGGAGGCATATACCTGCGGCACTAACGAGTCGGTCAATTCCCCCGTGCTCTCCGGTAATGCGCTCTACAACATCATCTACTGCGCCCTGATCAGTTACATCAGCGGCATACGCACGTACATTCGGCGAGTGCTCTAGAGCTGGCGCCAAGCCTTCAAGGGTGAGATCAACAGCAGCGACGAGAGCTCCCTGAGCCGCCAAACGCTTGGCGGCCAACAACCCAATACCGCTTGCAGCCCCTGTAACTAGCGCTACGCGACCTCGGAATGTCACTTACTTGCTCCCACGATTGACTCTGGCGCTTCAGTGGTAATTGGTGGCTCCAGATCGATAATCTCAGCATCTCCGAATGTCATACGCACCCTGCGCATTGATCCGCTCATAAGTGCTCTGCGAGGGAATCCAAGTACACGCAGTTCATCTGCGAATGCATTATCGCCTAGTTCGATCTTCACTCCCCCCGGCCGCCCGCGTGATCCTTCACCGTCAAGACGCCACTCTGTTCGACGCAGCACTCCATCGCCGCATGAGTACGCGGCTAGAGATGTGTCTGGCAAGCGGGTTGGTACACCGTGCGCAATAGAGATCTTTAGTGCCAGTTCGCCATCGATCTTGAGTGTCCCGGTATCCCTATGGAGGCCTTCGTCAATCTCAATATCTGTAACAAACTTTGGGAAGCCCCAGATTCCTCTCCCAGCGGCGCAGGTAAACGGCTGGTTCACGGGCAACTGATGAATAAACGCACCGGTCTCGCCACTCTTCTTTGTCCCAGGTGCACTCCCAAGTGCGCTTACTGGTGCTTTTACTATTACGGCGACAACTACTTCGTGATAGGGGCCTAAATCTCCATCCACATACCTAACGAATCCAAGACTCACTAGAGCGCGCTTGCCCATGATTGGGGAGGGCTCGAGACCGCTATACGAAATTAGGTCGCGAGCGCTCTCAAGTGGCACCGCGAATGTGGAGAACCAAGATCGCGCATCGCGAATCTCAACTGGGGTAGAGACCTGACTTCCGAGGACTTCGTATGTAGCCATCTAGGGATTGGAGCACGCATGGACACCCTCGCGCCACCTGTGCTCAACCAGCCCGACCCCAGAGCGCACGAGCCACTCCAGGCTCGGCGGTGTGAAGATCGACGCCCTCAGATGCGGCGAGGGCCTCGGTAGCCAGAAAATGTGCTCGAAAACGCTTGTTCCATGCTCGGAGAGCAGCCTCGGCATCGGCTCCGTCCGCACGCGATAAAGCGACCGCTGCGGCTAATAAATCGCCGATGATTGGATCATCGCCACCGCTTACCCCTTCACGAACCGCATCAACACTCGCATCCAACTCAGCGAGTGCTCCAGCACGCCCCTCGGGGAGCAGCCCAAGTGTCTCTGCCTTGCGAAAAAGTTTCAGCGCGTAGAGGACACTGGGGAGCGATGCACTGATCCCCTCAATTATCGAGGATGTGCCCTTCTCCTCCTTTTTAATCATCTCCCAATTCGCAAGGACCTCATCTGAGGTATTCGCCTCAACCTCACCAAAGACATGAGGATGGCGCCTAATTAATTTGTCCTGTATGCCTCGCGAGACATCCGCCATTGTGAAGGCCCCTGCCTCCTCAGCGAGAATTGAGTGAAACACAACTTGGTAGAGAACATCGCCAAGTTCGTCGGCGAGTAGCGCATAAGCATCGAGATCGGCCTCGCCTCCTGGAGCATCAATCGATAGGCCCTCAATAGTCTCCACTGTCTCGTAGGCCTCTTCTAATAAATAACGCGAGAGGGAACGATGAGTCTGCTCTGCGTCCCAAGGGCAACCTCCAGGAGCACGCAGTCGCTCAGCGATCGAGAACAGGCTTGCGAACTCTCCTGCTACCAATCCTTCACCGGTATCTACGTAGATTGAAGTTAGGTGATCTGGTTCTACTCGCCGATCAAGGTCTTCGAGAGCGAGGGAGAAAACCTCTTCGCTCGGAAGGCCTAGACGCTGGAGAACAAGCACTTCAGACTCCGGAGGGAGCACCTCAAGCAATGCAAGCTTTACGTCTGAGAGTACAAACTTAGAGTCGCACTGCGCTATCAGCAATGCTCCGCTTCGCCCTGCGGCAGATACGACGAAGCTTCTTCCGTCTATAACTCGCGCACCGTTTGCCATTGGATCCACCCCAATGCGAGCCCAAGCAATATCTACGAACGAGAGCCCTGGCACTATCTCAAGCTCTATCTCTCCGGCATTTGCAAGCACGCGCAGCATCCCTACAGCACGCTCTGCAACCCCAGGATTCCCGGGAACTGCATACACGACACTCCCTGAAAAAACTGCTGCCTCAACAACGCGCCGCACAATCTCCGCGTACGCAGCATCAAGATCGGGAGCGGTTTCATAGACCTCATCGAGCGAGAGCATCTCTATCCCTGCATCTCGCAGTTCTTGGACCGCAGGGTGGCGCTCAGTGCGCACGAGGACAGGCGCACCTCTTAGTGCTACTAATGCTCGCGGCATCACTAGGTCGGCGCCTCCCGGGCCTAGCCCGACGACAACGACTTTGGGGATCACGGCGTTGAGTTACCAGTAGCGCCCGTGATGCCTTGTGAACCAGAGTTTTTTGCCGGCAGCTCGCGCACTTTGGGGGCCGGCTTAGAAGAAACGGCATAACCGTTCTCGCCATTCGCCCAGACTCCATATGAGGAGTCAATCTTGACTACGGCCTTCGCTAGCTTCTTCTGGAACCATGTATTAAAGGTTGATTGAGCGATTTGCGAGTAAGCCTGCTGCACTTGATCAGTCAGCAACGCGTAGCTTGCCGGGAGAACTCGGATCACATGCCAGCCATACTGCGACTGCACTGGATTCGAGGTCTCTCCGGGAGCAAGTGCATCTGCTGCATTCTGAAACTCTGGAACAAAACTCCCTGCGGCTAGACAGCCGAGGCTTCCTCCAGCCGGCGCCGAACCTGTATCCGTCGACTGCGCCGTCGCAATCGCAGCAAAGTCGCCTCCGCCCTTGAGTGAGTTCTCGACAGCAACCGCCTCAGGCTGGGTAGCGACGAGAACATGTAGGACAACTTTTTGACTTGGGCAGATGCGGTCGGCATTACGTGCGTAGAAAGCCTCTACGGTTGCTTCGCTCGGCGAGCGCTCCCCGACGATGTTGGCCTGAAGGCCGCGAGTAAGCGCAGTTGCTTTCACAATCTTTGATCGAAAACTCTTGGGGAAGGCGCTCCACCCGGCGGTGCTCTGCGCAAACTCTGCCTCGACGGAACTTAGATCCTGATCGGTCAAATTAATCTTCTTCTCTTTGGCCGCCTGGCTAAGAACTAGTTGATAGACAACATTCGTCAACCAGTCGTTCGAGATCTGTGTGCTAATCGTGCCGGCGCTGCTGGTAGCCCCCGCTGCCTTTCTCACGGTGTCATAAAAAACCTTGTTGTCTCGCTGTGCCTTTAGGTCGGCTTTGAAGGCTGCCTGCGTATATACCTCTCCGTTTACCTTTGCGGCATATCCATCAAGCGCACCACATGCGCTAGCGATAACTGCAAAAAGAGAGACGAGTAAGAGCGAGATGAGTTTGAGCGATCGATTCTTCATGAGTTGGAGATGCTACCGGCGGCCGAGGGGTTTAGTGGGTTCGGGAAAGACCCATGCTCCAAGAATGCTCGAATCTTTCAACTCTTTGGGGCAGCATCCTCGGGAGGAATTAACTCCATTAGGAGCGCTGTTAACGCACCAACAACACGGTTCGGAGGCGCATCTAAGGGAATCACAACCTCCGAGTCCTTCACTATGGACTTCGGGGCAAGGCGTGTTAGGCGTACCTTGCGACTCTCAGGGAGCGAGAGCCCGACGAGTCTCGCTGTTGTACGCATAATGCTTACGTTGCTAATTCTCAGCCTCACGCACTCGGCGCGCAGTCGCGCTGCGTCGAGGAGCGCATCTGCTGCCGCAGGTGGCGGCCCATACCTATCTAGCCACTCGGCCTCAATGTCATCGACATCTTGAGGGCTCTCTACACCGGCAAGGCGGCGGTATGCCTCCATGCGCACATCATCACGCTCGACATAATCGCGGGGAAGATGCGCATCGGCAGGCAGGTCCAAAACCACATCAAACGGCTGCTCAATGCGCTCACCCTTCAGTTCGCTAACTGCCTCGGTGACAAGTTCACAGTAGAGATCAAATCCGACTGCGGCAATATGCCCACTCTGCGCTCCACCGAGCATATTTCCAGCACCACGAATCTCTAGATCACGCATGGCCAGTTTGAACCCCGAACCAAGATCCGTAAACTCGCCGATCGCCTTCAACCGCTCGTATGCCTCCTCTGATAGTGCTTTATCTCGAGGGTGCAGGAGGTATGCGTATGCGCGGTGACCGCGTCGCCCGACTCTCCCGCGCAATTGATAAAGCTGTGCGAGACCTAGTAGGTCCGCTCTATCGACCACAAGGGTATTCGCCATCGGAAGATCGAGGCCACTCTCGACAATCGTTGTGCAGACCAAGACGTCTGACTTCCGATCCGCAAAATCAATGACCGTTCTCTCGAGCAAACCCTCATCCATCTGCCCATGAGCAATCACAACGCGCGCCTCTGGCACTAGCTCACGAATTTGCTCCGCTACGTGGTCAATATCCTGCACGCGGTTATGTACGTAGAAGACCTGCCCCTCTCGCAGGAGCTCGCGTCGAATCGCCTCAGAGACAGCCCGCTCGTCGTACTCACCTACATAGGTGAGAATCGGTTGACGCTCCTCTGGTGGCGTCTGCACCAATGAGAGGTCTCGGATTCCAGTGAGGCTCATCTCTAACGTGCGTGGGATCGGAGTCGCCGAGAGAGTAAGAACATCAACATGGGCACGTAGGTGTTTGATCTTCTCTTTATGCTCAACGCCGAATCGCTGCTCCTCATCAATAATTAGAAGCCCTAGGTCCTTGAATGCAAGATCCTCGGAGAGAAGGCGATGGGTACCGATGACGATATCGACCTGCCCTGTAGTCACTCCCTCAACAACGACGTTCTGCTCCTTCGTCGTTAGGAAACGAGAGAGCACCTCGACACGCACTGGAAATCCGGAGAAGCGTTCACGAAAAGTCTCACCATGTTGATTCGCAAGCAGCGTTGTCGGGACCAATACCCCAACCTGCTTACCTTCCTGCACCGCTTTAAAGGCTGCGCGGATAGCGATCTCAGTCTTGCCGTAACCAACATCGCCACAGACAAGTCGGTCCATCGGAGTCGAGCGCTCCATATCTTCTTTAACCTCGATGATGGCCTGCATCTGGTCCGGAGTCTCTTCGTATGGGAAGGCATCCTCCATCTCGCGCTGCCACGGCGTGTCAGGCCCAAACGCATGCCCTGGTGTAGCCAGGCGGGTTCGGTAAAGCGTCACGAGTTCAGCAGCGATTGCGGCTACTGCGTTACGAACTTTGCTCCGAGTTTTCTGCCACTCGGCGCCACCCATTCGAGAGAGGGATGGGCTATCGCCACCGGTATATCTACGCACTGTTGAGATCTGATCAGTCGGGACATATAAGCGATCACTACCTCGATAAGCAAGCATGAGGTAGTCGCGCTCCACTCCACCAATGGAGCGCTTCCCCATGCCCTCAAAACGCCCAACGCCATGCACCTGATGCACTACATAATCGCCGACCTTTAGATCGTCGTAGTAATCAGCGGAGCGGCGAGCACCTCTAGCTTTGCGGTGGACGCGTCTCCTCCCAGATAGATCCGCCTCTGCAATTAGCGCAATGCCCGAGGCTACCGAGACAACACCTCGCTCTATCGGCGCGACAACAACACTCACTGCACCCGCCGTGAAGAGAGGGATTTCCAAGTAAGGAGCATCGATGTTCTCATTAGTGAGCACCTCAGATAGGCGTCGCGCGCTCGCTGGGCCCTCAGCCGCAACAACAACGCGCACGCAAGAGGTGCGAAGCTGGCGGACCCGGTCTGCCAGAGCCTCAGCGTCACCGACTACCGGATCAAAAGCAGAGGCTGCAAAATGTGGAGTCTCAGGGCGGTCTGGGCTTCCGAGAATATTTGTGACCATCGCGTTACTGCTACTCAGTAGCCGGTCGAAGTTCAGGGTAAGGCGCGCGAGCGCATCGGGCTCTGCACCCCATGTCCCTGCAAGCACCCCGGCAAGGGCATCCTCGTCGGCTAACAGATCACCTGCTCGATCACGGAGTCTTCGAGGCTCAAGCAAAAGCACCTGCGAGCGAGCGGGCAATAGGTCGGTAAGCAGATGCTCATCCCCCGATAGCCAAGGCAACCACGACTCCATCCCGTCGAAGGTTTGACCCTCAGAGAGTCGCTCCCACTGCTCGCGACCCCATGGTGCTTCACTAATAAGAAGTCGTGCGCGTTCTCTGACCTCGGGGGTAGGTAGCAACTCTCTTGCGGGGAAGATCGTGACCGTCTCTAGGTCGCGCGTTGAGCGCTGATCTGTAACAGAGAATCCAGATAGGCGCTCAACCTCATCACCCCAGAGATCAATGCGAACCGGATGATCAGCGGTTGATGGATAAACATCAACAATTGACCCGCGGACTGCGACCTCGCCGCGCGCCTCTACCTGATACTCGCGTCGATAACCAGCTTCTACAAGCCTCTGAACAAGGGCATCGCGATCTACATGTTCTCCAGCGCTCAAGATGATGGGCTCTACATCCTCTACGTGAGGACCCAGCCTCTGCACGAGAGCGCGCACCGGAGCAACGATTACAGAGAGCGTTGTATCGTCAGTGCGTAGGCGCCACATAACACGAAGCCTTCGCCCCATCGTCTCAAGATTCGGCGAGACCCTCTCGAATGGCAGCGTCTCCCATGCTGGGAACAACTCAACCGCCTCAGCACCGAGCAACGGAATTAGGTCACCCGCTATGCGCTCGGCCTCAGCGGCGGTAGGCGCTGCAACTAGGAGAGGGCGCCTACCCGTCAGCCGATTCAATGCAGCGATGAAGAGTGGGCGCGCTACATCCGGGACGGAGACCAACTCCGCCACAGCCGCAGCGGCAATAACTGCGGGGTCTTCAAATAGGAGCGCTGGGAGAGCGTGTAGAGGAGGCGTCGGCACGAGCGGTCTTAGTTGAATCGGTTCATCGCGGCCTCGACACCATCTGAGACAATTGCCTCAACAGCATCCGCAGCGAGTTCAAGGGTCACGTCAATTTCTTTGCGGTCGCGTTTGGAGAAGCGATCCAAGACGTGGTCTGCACCCTGAGCGCTACTAGTTGGCTTACCAACTCCGATGCGCACCCGGAGGAAGGCATCAGAGTGCAGATGCGACTTAATGGAGCGCAGCCCATTGTGCCCAGCGAGGCCACCACCCTCTTTGATGCGCAGCGCCGCCACCGGAAGATCGAGCTCGTCGTGAAGGATGATTATTTGCTCTGTAGTCACGCCGTAGCGGTGAGCCAGGAGGCGAACAGCATCTCCGGAGTCGTTCATGTACGTCTGTGGAATTGCCATCGCTACTCTCAAGTCGCCAACACGAACTTCGTCTACGAAGGCACGCTCTTTACCTTTGCGCAATTTCGCAGAGTGACGCTTGGCGAGAATCTCAATAACATCTGTGCCTACGTTGTGGCGCGTACGAGCATATTCATCGCCTGGATTTCCTAGACCAACTACCAAGTAGTCGGCGGGGGTACCCCTCCGCGCCGCATCAGGAGAGCGCCGCGGCATTGACTAGGCCTCGGCGGACTCTGCGCCCTCGGCACCCTCTGCACCCTCGGCACCCTCGCCATCAGTCAAACCACGAGGAACCGCTACCTGGACAACAAGTGCGTCACCGGGGAGCGATATCACGACGCCCTCACTGACTGGAATGTCGGCGACGTGAATCTGGTCACCTAGCTCAAGGCCAGAGATGTCGATGTCAATTGACGAAGGAATCTTGTCGGGCTTTGCGGAGACAGTAACTGTGAAGAGCTGCTGCTCAAGTTTTCCGCCCTGCTTGGTTCCCGGCGCTTCGCCGACCAAGTGCAGAGGCACCTCAGCAGATACCGCGGTATCACGACGGACGCGAATGAAGTCAACATGCTGAAGGATGCCTCGCGTTGCGTGGCGCTGAATCTGACGAGCAAGCGCAAGAACCTCTTCGCCCTCAACACTCAGGGAGATGAGGCTGTTGACTCCAGTATCCGAGTGGAGAATGCGATCGAGTTCGCGAGCCGAGACGGAGATGGTCACCGTATCCGCACCGAGCCCATAGATAACTGCAGGTACATCACCTACATTGCGCATGCGGCCGGCCGGGCCGGAGCCGCGTGAGGTTCGATTTGTTGCGAGAAGAGTTGCGTCAGTCATGGCGCTATGCGTCCTTAAAGTGTTTGTGGGGTGCCTATTGTGGCCCGCCGAGTAGGCGTTCAGCCAAACGGAGAGGATTTAGCCCATAAATTCGGGCTTCGCAAGGCTACCCGAAGCCGGGCTCAGCGTGTTAAACGTTGTCTCCGCGGAAGAGTTCGCTCACCGAGGTGTCCTCAAATACAGCATCTAGGGCATCGGCGATGATCGTGGCGATCGAGAGAACCGTCAGTCGGTCGAAGCGCTTCTCCTCGGGGATCGGGATTGTATTCGTCACAACTACCTCCTCAACCGGGGCCGCCTTGAGCCTCTCAATCGCTGGCCCAGAGAGGAGACCATGGGTAGCAAGAACACGCACAGATGCAGCGCCACGCTCTTTTAGGAGTCCAGCAGCCGCGGCCACGGTACCTGCAGTATCGATCATGTCGTCGACAAGCACACAGTGGCGCCCAGCAACCTCACCGACAACCTCATTGGCGACAGCGATGTTGTGGGTCCCCTTTGGGCGTCGCTTGTCAATAAACGCAAGCTCAGCTGCAATGTCGTACTCAGCAAGGTAGTTGGAGAAGCGGCGAACCAACTTTCCTCCGCCAGCGTCTGGAGATACGACAGTTACCTCCTCGCCGGGGGTAATTCCCTTTGCAAAATACTCAGCAAGAAGTGGTACCGCTGTTAGGTGATCAACCGGCATATCGAAGAAGCCTTGAATCTGACCTGTGTGGAGGTCAACGGATACGACGCGGTCTGCTCCAGCAACAGTGATGAGATCAGCAATCAATCGAGCGGTAATTGGTTCGCGCCCCTCGGCCTTGCGATCCTGACGCGCATAACCATAGAAGGGAGTCACCGCTGTAATGCGTTTTGCCGATGCACGCTTTGCGGCATCGATCATGATCAGCATCTCCATGACGCGCTCATTGATTGGCTCGCAGTGGCTCTGAATAATAAAGACATCTGAGCCTCTAATGCTCTCCCCATAGCGGCAGTAGATCTCGCCGTTAGCGAATGTCGAGAGGACCACCTCTCCTAGCGGAACATCGAGCGCAGCCGATATTTCATTGCTGAGCTCAGCATTGCCTCGCCCTGCAAAGAGTTGAAGCCGTTTAGTAGGTACGAGTTCCATTTCAGGATCCTTCCTCGAGCCGGTCGGCCCAACCTTCATCTATCTCGGCAGGAACACCCTTAGCGAGCGCTCCTGGTGGGACATCGCGTGTAACAACTGATCCAGCGGCGGTATACGCACCGTCGCCAATACTTACTGGTGCACGCAGAACCGTATTAGATCCGATGCGAACATCCGCTCCAATAACGCTCTGATGCTTCATCTTGCCGTCGTAGTTCGCAGTGATGGTCCCCGCTCCGATATTGGAGCGAGCACCTATTTTTGCATCCCCGATATATGCAAGATGAGGGATCTTGGCACCCTCCTCGACCTCAACGTTCTTTAGCTCCACATAAGTACCAACATGGACCCCTGCTGCAAGTCTGGTCCCTGGCCGTAACGACGCGTAGGGGCCGACTGTGCAGTCGGGGCCGATCTGAGAGTCGCGAGCATTCGTGCTCTGCACAACTGAGCGCTCACCCACTTGCGTATTGATGAGTCGAGAATTAGGCCCAATGATTGCTCCGGAGGCAACTCTTGTATCGCCCTCAAGAATTGTTCCAGGGAGGAGTCGAACATCGGCTTCGAGAGTGACACTTGCATCTATATATGTTGCACTCGGATCGACCATCGTCACCCCCTCACGCATCCATCGAGTGTTGATACGTTCGCGCAGCACTCGCTCTGCAGCGCTCAGTTGGACTCGATCATTTACACCCATGCACTCAAGATGGTCATTAGCGGTCAAGGCAGCGACGCTATGCCCCGCCTCTCTAAGGACTCCGATTACGTCGGTGAGGTAATACTCGCCCTGTGCATTTGTCGCAGTTAAGCGGCGGAGCGCTGGAGCAAGGAGGCTGCGCTTAAAGCAATAAATAGCAGGGTTAACCTCCTTGATTGCTAGCTCGCTCTCGTCGGCATCAGACTGCTCCACGATGCGTGCTACTAGTCCTCTTGCATCACGAACAATGCGCCCGTATCCAGTCGGGTCCTCTAGATGCATCGTAAGCAGTGTCGCCGCAGCATCGCTCTCGCGATGTAGCAGCACTAGTTCCTCTATCGTCTCCGTGCGAAGTAGTGGAAC
>CAMDSG010000002.1 GCA_945907055.1 Bifidobacterium breve
CCGATGACGCCAGCCGTGTTAAAAACCCAGTTGGCCCGCCCTTTAGATGTTAGGAGCGAAGGCATCCTTTTAATTATCCCAATACAAGCGCGTGCAGCGTTGCTAGGCGGAACAGAGATGCCATCCGCACTAAAGCGCCTTCGCAGCAATGGCCTGATACGACCATATGCAATACCTTGTCTCCAGAGGTCTTTCAGTGTTGTTCTATATCGGTAATGAACTATCGCTGACTCTGCGTATGCGAGATTGATACCACTGCGCCAACAGCGGTATGAGAACTCGATATCCTCACCGGCAGTCAATGACTCGTCAAAGCCCCCTACGGTCTCGAGCACACGTCGCTGAACACCGAGATTGCAGGAGTGCGCGAACTGGAAAATTCCCGAGTAGGACCCTGGCTCTAATGTCAGACGAGAGCCACGCGTCTCAAGTACACGCTCGGGATTTAAGTACCGAATCTCCAATGCCCCTGCCACTAGTAGAGAGTCGCTAAGAGCAGCCGCCATAGCTGAGAGCCAGCCTTGAGCGACAACATCATCTGCATCTACCGTTGCGATAGCGGGGGCACTAGAGGCTTTAATTCCTGCGTTACGCGCTGCAGAGACTCCGAGGCCTCGCCCTGAGATCAGTCGAATATTGGGCCACTTTGCTGCATAGTCATCAACGATTGATCGGGTTCCATCGGTAGATTCGTCGTCGACAACCACAACCTCCCATGCGAGCGCAGTCTCCTGCGCGCAGATTGCATCTAATTGCGCAGCGATGGTCGAGGCAGCATTGCGCGCAGCAATCACGATACTTATTACTGGGTTCTCTGCTGACGTATTCAACTGGCGCCCCCACGCGTAGTCATGAGTTCTAGGAGCAGCGTCTCGAACTCCCCAACGATCATCTCGGGATCTACCTCAGAGCGCTCAGAGTAAGTCCGCGCAGCAGCCACGAACCCATCGTAATTTGTCGGGCTAAGTAGATAGCGCAGAGCGGTAGCCCACTCGGCGATCGGCGCATCGGCATCAACTGTTAATCCTCCTGGGCCGATTGCCTCAACAAGTGCATCGAGACTCGAACCGAGAACAGGCACTCCGTTGGCTTGGGCCTCTAGAACCACCCGAGGGCGACCGTTAGTTAGGTAGGGAGCGAGCAGCACTGCAGCATCCCCGTAGAGTTCGTTCGGGTCATCGGTGCGCGGGCGCAACTCAACATTCGCTAACCCCACAAGCGTATCGGCAAGCCATCTGCGCTCCTCAGGTTTTAGAGGCCACGACTCGAGGAAGGCGAAACGCGTCTCTGGGCATTCTCTTGCTAATGCGACAGCAACCTCCCTACCCGAGATCTCAACTGGATTGATGAAGAGAACAACCTCTCTAGTCGTATCCACCCGAATGCCATCTAGTGATACCACTGATGGTACGAATTGCGCACTGAAGCCGATAGCGGCTGCACGCTCAGTGAGAGTTGCAGCATTCGCCAGTAGGAGATCGGGGGGTGCATTTGAGATATCAAGGTGCCCGATCGCAGCCTCCTCTCTCAGGTAGAGAACCGATGCAATCTCTGCGGCGCTCAACTCTTCCCTAATGCTTCGCCAAGCCATCCGGCCGATGCTTGCCGAGACAACAACATCAGGTGCTTGATCCCTCAAAAATTTCCGAAGAGAGTTCTCGGGGAGAATCGTTGACCACACGCGTACCGGCGACTCATTGACCAACCGACGATGGCCACCGATTAATCCAGCGACACGCCAAACGGGTAGGGCGAGCAACCTCGGGAGCCTCACAGCGAGATTCACAAGACGATGCTGGAGCATCCATCTTCTCGGTGCCGTCTCTACCCGGAGGAGCACATCAACTTCGTAGCCCCGCGCCGCCATACGCTCCGCCAACTCACGTGTACTCATTGCGGAACCACCCACGGCAGTCCCCGATAAGAAGAGGATTCGCATGGACTACCTCGATGGCGGGCTTCTGCTCTGAATCCGAGCAGGATTGAAACATTACTTCGATTTTTAGGAGGCCTTGACACATCGCCTGCCTAACGACCTGCAACCTTGGGGCACTCGGCATCCCTTATCGGCTGTATTCTCGCAGGGATGTCACGCGTTCTGCTGTTAGGGGTACCACGCTCTGGGACCACATGGTGCGGACGCGTATTGGGCCAGGCAGATCAGACCATCTATGTCAACGAGCCGGACGGCGATACGGAGGCGTTCGCTCTCCCTGCGCGCTCCGGTTTCAATGGCCCTCCATCCCTTAGCGTCGGCCAGAGCGCAGAGGCTTATGAGCGACTCTGGCAGGGCGCCTTCGATGGAGGTGGTCGGCCACACTCTGTAGGTGCCCGCGTCGCGAGATACCTAAATTCCTCGGCTTCTAGTGCCGAGAGATTCTCTGCATGGTTCGACTCTGATTTCACACCAAGGATGCGCGCTGTGAAGCGGCTAGCCAAGCCAGGAGAGTTGAGATCCGATTTCCTAAATGTTGTTGCGAAAAGCGTGAGAGCAGAGTTCACCGCTGAGTGGATCGCTGACCGTTTCAAGCCGACTGTGCTGCTAGTGGAGCGAAGCCCAATGAATGTCTTGGCATCTTGGATAGACCTCTCCTACGCCCACAGCACGCGTGAATTTAAGGTATACGCCGACCAGGCAAAGACGCGCTGGGGGATTCGACCGCCCGAGGACCCAGCCCTGCTCGAGCGCCAAGTATTTACCTATGGGGTGATGGCTCTAGCGCTCCGAGAGAGCGCAGAGGCGAACAACTGGATACGCGTTCAGCATGAGTACCTCTGCATCGATTCGAGTCAGCGCTTTCAGAGCCTCGCATCCAGACTCAACCTTGGGTGGAATGAGAATGTTGAGCGCTTTATTCAAGACTCAAATCGCAGCGGTGAGGGCTATCAGACAACACGCCACACCGCTGAGCAGCCGGAGTCTTGGAGAACGCGCCTCGAGAACAACGCAGTAGAGCAAATCCTCCTTGGACTGAGCAGATTCCCTGGCCTAACACCGAGCGGGATATGAGCCGCGTCCTTCTCTTAGGCGTTCCACGCTCAGGCACGACATGGGCAGGGCGCGCCCTTGGTGCCACCGACGGAACGGCTTATGTAAACGAGCCTGACGGATTCCGAGAGCCGCTAGCGCTGCAAATCATGCTCAAATACGGCGAGCACCCGTATATATCCCCTGGAGAACAAGCTCCGGATTATGAGCGCCTCTGGACCTCTGCTTTCTTAGGTGGTCTCCCATCTCAAACGCTACGCGATAAAGCTGCGCGCTTTATTTTTGAGAGGACACCTCTTGACGAGCGCAGAGAAGCTCGCTCAACAGGGAGAGTTCCGATTCGCCTGCGCATTGTGCAGTCCCTAGCGCAGCCGTTTGCGCCCTCCCCCGACGCGAGACATGTCGTTGTAAAAAGCGTTCAGGGATGCCTCTCAACGAACTGGATACTTGAGCATGTAGATGCGCGAGTGATCCTTATCGAGCGCAATCCATTCAACGTGCTCTCGTCCTGGAGAGATCTCGGATTCGTCAGCGAGGGTCGCGAATTTGACCGCGTGGCATTACTCGCGAGTCAGAGATGGGGGGTAGACCGACCTCCTATCGGTGCACCCCACCTAGCTCTGCAGAGTTTCTTCTATGGAGTCCTCTCAGCGAGCCTGCGCGAGTCTGCGATGCGCCATCCGGAGTGGATTCAGACCACTCACGAATACCTATGTGTTGAGTCCCTCGAGCGCTTTGCGTTGCTCGCCGAACAAGTCGGGCTGGAGTGGGGGGAGAATGCGAGCGCATTCATTTCTGACTCCGATACGGATGGCACTCCATTTCGCACGATGAGACGAAGCGCAGATCAACCAGAGCGTTGGCGCGACCGTCTCTCCAGCGAAGAGGTCTCGACGATCAGGTCCGTGCTCGAGACTTTCCCGAGCGGGTTACTCGCAGATATTCCTGAGTAATTACACCCTGAGCAAGAACAGAGTAAACGGAGGTAGAGACTAACGACTCTCTTTGGGCGGCAGCAGCCGCGCTGGAACCCCTACGGCTGTAAATCCGGGCGGAACATCTTTCAGCACGACCGCGTTGGCACCGACAACACTGCCGTCACCAAGATGCACTGCGCCAAGAACCTTTGCCCCGGCGTGCACGGAGACTCCATCACCGATGACTGGTCGGTCCTCTGGATTAATGAACCCAATCGTTACCTGTTGATTAATCCAGCAGTTAGACCCAACTCGTGAGGCCGCAACGATGGTTGCGAAGCCATGCTGGATGAATAGCCCTGGCCCAATCTCAGAGCAAGCAAGGTGGAGTGTCCGCTCACCTGGGTAGATCACAGCTAGAACAGCTGCGATCGCTGCATTGAACGCACCTGCCCGGCGTATCCGATAGAGAAGAAGTGAACGAAATTCTGGGCGCTCAGCGATGAGTGCCAACCGAGAAAATCGCCTAGAAACTGGGGGCTTTAAAATTTTCACCCATCGTTCTACATCTGCCTCAGAGGCATCTCTCGAAGAACCGCGCGGGGCGAGCATCAGTGGCGCATACCATCCCATACGTATGAGTAATCGAATGTCACGTACCCCCTTCGCAGCCACCCCCGAATCCTACGGCCAGTGAGGACCCGGTCATGACCGAACACAACCAAGCCCCCCACGACCAAACCCTGCCCGACCAAACCCTCCCCCCTATCCGAGTCCTCTATCTCGTGAAGGGCCTAGGCCCCGGCGGCGCTGAGCGCTTAATCGTGGCTGCTGCTAGTGCCCATAATCGCTCTGCATTCGCGTTAAGGCTGGCTTACCTTCTCCCTTGGAAAGACGCATTAGTGCCTGAGCTCGAGAGGCTCAAGGTTCCGACAACTTGCTTAAATGTGCGCAGAGAATGGGATCTTCGCTGGGGGATGCGGCTCAGGCGTGAACTACTTGAGAATCCTGCAGACATCCTCCATGCTCACTCGCCGTATCCTGCAGGGATAGCTCGACTCGTAGTCCGGACCCTCCCACGCCGCCTTCGCCCTCGCATCGTCTACACGCTGCACAACACTTGGGGATCGTTCTCGAGGCTGACGCGTTTACTAAACGGTCTGACCTATGGCCTCGACTCGGCAGATATGGCGGTATCGCGAATAGTAAATGAGACGCTCACCCCGAGGCGAAGAGCGCGCACCGAGGTCTTGGTTCACGGAATCCAACTCGAAGAGGCCCGCTCGCAAATGGCGAAGAGAGCCTCTATTCGAAGTGAACTCGGAGTCGCTCCAGACGAGTTCGTAGTGGGGACAATCGCAAACTTTAGGGCGCAGAAGGACTACCCAAATCTACTCAATGCAGCGCGACTCCTGAAAGAGCGTGGTGTGCAGATCCGCATCATTGCCGTTGGCCAAGGGCCTTTAGAGGAGGAGATGAGAGCGCTCCACGATTCAATGGAACTAGGCGATCGCGTACTCCTACTCGGCCAACGTGACGATGCAGTGGCAGTTCTTGGTGCCTGTGACGCGTTTGTAATGGCCTCAAATAATGAAGGCCTGCCGGTTGCGATTATGGAGGCGCTTGCTCTTGGACTCCCGATCTGCGCTACCTCAGTTGGAGGAATCCCCGAGGCAGTTAATGAGGGAGTTGAGGGGCTTCTCGTCCCGCCAAGCGATCCTGAGTCTCTAGCCGCAGCTCTGACAAGACTCGCAACTGAGCCTGCATTGCGTGATCAACTAGCCGCTGGTGCGCGCAAGGCTGGCGAGCGCTACGACATTCGAATAGCCGTCACGCGAATAGAGCAGATATATATGGGGGTTCTGAGTTGAGCTCAGATGGATTGACTATTAGGAGGGCCCTCCCAGCCGACCGCCCCCAGATAATCGCTCTACTCGCCGCCTCGCTTGGGAGAGAGACCGATCCTCGTTTTCAGGAGCTCTACTCATGGAAGCATGAGGAGAACGCGTTTGGAGCATCTGCGAGTTGGGTCGCATGCGACGGCGAGACAATCGCGGGTTTTCGCGCTTTGATGCGCTGGGAGTTCACGCGTGGAGATGAGCTAGTGCGATGCGTCCGCGCAGTAGATACTGCGACCCACCCGGATTATCAGGGCCAAGGCATATTCACGCGCCTCACTCTCCACGGGATAGATGAACTTCGCGACGAGGGGTGCGGATTCGTATTCAACACACCGAATGAGCAGAGTCGCCCTGGTTACCTGAAGATGGGGTGGCGCGTTGTTGGCCAACCACACGTGTTCTTCAGGCCCCGCTCGGCAACCGCAGCACTAAAGATGCTCAGGTCCCGGACGCCGGCGGAGCGCTGGTCATCACCTAGCAATCTCGGAGCACCCGCTACTGAGATTCTGAGCAACGCTCGCGCCCTACAGGCTCTCCTCGACTCGCTCCCGAGAGTTGACGCTCTACGGACAAAGCACACTGCAGAGAGTCTGGAGTGGCGCTTCGGGTCCGAGCTCCTTAGTTACAGGATCGTTACAGGGGCTTCGGGCGTCGAGGACGGAATTGCAGTGGTCAGGGTTAGGCAACGAGGAGATGCGCGGGAGGCAGCGCTCTGCGAGGTAATTGCCCCTAACGACAATGTGAAGGCAAGAAAGGCTTTGGTTAAAGCAGTTACGAGACAGGTAGATGCAGATTATGTGCTCAGCCTCGGAGTTAATCGCGATGGACTCCTTCCGCTCCCGAGACAAGGACCAATACTTACTTGGCGTGGCGTCACAGAGACCGAGATGCCAGCGCTTGAGAACTGGCTACTGACACTCGGCGACATCGAGCTTTTTTAGTTCGATTCGTTATAGGTACGCCACTACCCTGCTGCGTCGAACATCGCCTCGTAGGGAGTCCCCGCATAGCGCTTTCTAAGTTCGTCAAAATTGGCGATCACTTCTCGTAGGTCATCGCTCGTGTTCTTAAGGGTTGCGCCTGCTACTGGCAGACTGCGCACTCCAAGGTAACTGAATACCTTCTCGAAAGTCGCTGGAGGGTCGGCGCATAGATCTTCATAATCAATGTGCAGGTGCGGCCTATCTAGGCCATCTACAAAACTACGAATGACCCCTTTCTCCTCCTCAACCGCAGCGAGGCGCGAAGCGAAGTCTTCTGGGTCTATCTCAAGCAGTCCGAGCTCCGCTGAGCCTTCGTAACGGTTCCACCTACCAGTTCGCTCTCGAAGCACCCTTGCCGTAATTCTGCTCACGGCATGCTTGACGTCGTTTCTCCGATCCAAAACAATGATCTGAGTGTTATAACGCTCTACCGCTGCAGTGAAGGCTTCTTGATCAAGCACATCTCGGAGTTTGGTCTTAAAGCCGATTGCCTTGGAGCGCCCAACTACTGGCCCTCGCAGATAGCGATCCACCCAGGCCCTCTGTGTCTCTACGCCTTTAGAGCGCAGCCCGTCTAAGACCTCCCCCTTCGCCTCTACATCGCGGTGGGAGTCAAGAGCGCTGACAAGGAACGTGCTTCCGGTACGCCCCGGGAAGAGGATCACGAATCGAACGAGTTTTGGACGAGCTACCAGCATGGATTTCCTCTCCTGCAAGACTCCGTAGACTACACAGCGCAACATTGTTCAAGAACCTCCACTAATGGTCCGAGGCGCGGGGAGTCTGAGGGTCCGGTGCCTACATCATCTGCACGCAGAATCACCACAACTATGACCTCTCGTCTATCGAAGGGGATCAAACTAGGCATCGGCACGGGCATCAAGGCCGCTGCGGCAACCGCTGATCGCGCACGCCCTCCCCGCAGCGGAGTCACTGTTCTGATCTACCACCGCGTTGGCCGACGAGCTCAAGTTGAGATGGATCTAGATGCCCATATTTTTGAGCGCCAGATCTCCGAACTCGCCGAGGGCGGTCGGGTCGTAGATATCGATCAGGGCCTCGCGCTCCTCAACGGATCACTCCCCGAGCCTGCCTCTAACCCTGTTGTCATCACCTTCGACGACGGGACCTCCGACTTTGCTGAGATCGCAGTTCCAATACTTGTTAAATACAGAGTCCCGGCGTTGCTATACGTCTCCACTGAGTTTCTAGACTCGGGTAGAGAGTTCCCCTACGCCGGAACCCCTCTGACTTGGAATGCTGCACGAGACTCAATCGCAACAGGGCTCATCACACTCGGCTCGCATACCCACACCCACGCCCTGCTCGACCGCGTCGACGCGTCGACTGCGCGCGACGAACTCGACCGCTCAATCGAGAGGCTGAGTGAGGAGACAGGCCTAGCGCCAAAGCACTTCGCATACCCTAAAGCCCTGCTTGGCACCCCGGCTGCAGCCGAACTCGTCAGAGAAAGATTTGTCTCAGCATCTCTCTCAGGTACGAAACGAAACGTATTTCTTGAGACAGATCCCTACAGACTTGCGCGATCCCCCATTCAAGCAAGGGATGGAATGCATTGGTTTCGTCGCAAGGTAGACGGCGGACTTCAGCTCGAGGACGATCTACGTGCAAGGTTGAACCGGCTGCGATACAGAGGGGCTAGCGAGTGAGCCGCCCGCGCCTGATACACGTAACCACTGCAGATATAAGCCTCTCTCTGCTTCTAGGGCCTCAACTACGAGCGTTCTCCACTGCAGGCTACGAAGTAATCGGCGCATCGGCTCCAGGCCCATTTACCGAGGAGCTTGAGTCTTGGGGCATTGAGCACCGACCACTCAAGCATGCGACGCGCTCGATGGCGCCCCATAAAGATGCCGCTGCAATGGGGGAGTTATACAGACTCTTCAGGGAACTTCGCCCTGAGATTGTGCACACACATAATCCAAAACCAGGTCTCTACGGACGGATCGCTGCGCGAGCTGCGAGAGTGCCCGTAGTGGTCAACACCGTGCATGGCCTATATGCGCTACCTGAGGACAGGTTTGCAAAACGATCGGTTGTTTACTCGCTAGAGCGCCTCGCATCTATGTGCTCGGATGCTGAGCTGATTCAGAACCCAGAGGACATCGCGACTCTCCTCAAAATTGGGGTGCCCAGTAAGAAGATTCGGCTCCTCGGTAACGGTGTAGACCTGACGCGCTTCAAGCCTTTAACTGAGGGCGATCAAGAATCCAACAAAGAAACATCGGATATCCAGCCTGAAACACGGAGTGAAAGCCTACGCGACAAATTGCGAGCTGAATTAGGGGTCGGAGATTCAACCGTTCTATGTGGAGCCGTTGGTCGCCTGGTCTGGGAGAAGGGCTATCGCGAAGTATTCGCAGCCGCAGAGGCTCTTAAGAAGCAGGGAGTTGAGGCTGCATTCATAGTTGTCGGGCCTACAGATCCGGAAAAATCCGACGGAGTGGACGCCGCATCAATCGCAGCAGCGGAGGCCAACGGCGTTCGCTTCCTTGGGATGCGTTCAGACGTTGAAGACCTGTACAGCGCTATGGATCTCTATATCCTTGCCTCCTATCGCGAGGGATTTCCGCGATCGGCGATGGAGGCGGCGGCATCTGGCTTACCAGTCGTTGCAACCGATATTCGCGGCTGTCGCCAAGTAGTTGACCCAGGCCTAACCGGGTTGCTTGTACCTGCCCGCGATTCTCAGGCACTGACATCTGCGATCTTGGAGATGGTTAAGGACCCAATTAAGCGCAGTGAGATGGGTAGTCGCGCCATAGCAAAAGCTAGAGCGGAGTTTGACCATCAACGCGTAATCGACATCACGCTTGAAAACTACGACCGACTTCTAGCCGATAAAAGGGTCTCTCCTCGATGAGCGGGAAGCCCATGTCCTCTGATTATTTGATCCGATTGGGCACGCAGAGAGATGCGGCTACTTCGTCGCTTCTACATTCGTCTCGTATTACCGAGGGGTTCCTTCCGACGCTTGGCCCTCGATTCCTTGCAAGGCTCTACCGTCGAATTGCCCTTGACCGAGACTCTTTCTTAATGGTCGCCGAGAAGGACGGGGAGATTATCGCGATGGCCGCGTGTACGGGTGACCTTGGGCATCTCTACAGAGTCTTCATTCTGCGCGACGGGCTAATCGCTGCAGCGAGTGCCCTCCTACCGATTCTTCGATCGCTCCCGCGCGTTTTAGAGACACTTAAGTACCCATCACAGGGCGGCTCTGAGGTCTCTAAGACTCCTCTCCCTGGGGCGGAGGTTCTTGCTGTTGCAGTTAGAGAAGGATCATCAGGGCTCGGAGTCGGTCGCCAAATTATGGTTGCTGTGATTGCAGAGTTCACGCGCAGAGGCACTGAGAGTTTCAAAGTTATTACTAACTCTGATAATGCAGCCGCTCTCGCTCTCTACCGGTCTGTAGGTTTTCGGGATACCGCGGCACTAGAGGTACACGAAGGCACAGATTCACTTGCGCTTGTTTGGAGTAACGAGTGAACCCCTTTGTTGGTCTAATAACTGCATTTGTAGTCACTTGCGCGATGACGCCCATCGCTATTCGCGTAGCGCATCGCACCGGCATGGTGGATAGGCCTGGTTCCCTAAAAGTTCAGAGCACTCCGGTTGCTTACTTAGGTGGGGTTGCAGTCTTCGCCGGCGTATTTGGATCGCTCGCGGCGACAACTCCGCGCGTACTAATTCCGCTTGCTCTTGCTTTATTACTTGGACTCTTCGATGACCGCTTAGATATTTCCCCTCGTATACGCGTTATCTGCGAGGCTGTAATTGCTCTAATCGGCGGAGCATTGGTACCGGCCGGAGATGGCGCTTTGGGGGTTGCAATTACGGCGTTCCTCATTCTCGGACTGCTAAACGCCGTGAACCTTCTGGATGGCCTAGATGGTCTCGCCGCTGGCGTCTGCTCTGCCTCAGCGATTGGCTTTGCATTCATATCTGAAGATCTCCGATTGGAAGACCCTCGATTGGAAGACCCTCGATTGCTCGCGTTATCGCTTCTTGGGGCACTAATTGGATTCTTAATATTCAATCGCCCTCCAGCACGGATCTATTTAGGCGACGCTGGCGCATATCTCATAGGCGTAGCGCTCGCGATCCTCGCAGCCCTAAGCCTCAACGGGGCGAGCAGCACCTCGGCGAGCGTTGCTATCTGGGCGGCACTCCCCCTAATCGTTGCAGTCCCGATTCTCGACACCCTGGTTGCGATTCTTCGAAGGCTCCGGGCTGGAGACCCGATCTTCTCTGGGGATCGGAGCCACATCTATGACCAATTATGCGATCGGGGCATCCCTGCCCAGCGTGTTGCCGTGATCATGGTCTCAGCACAGTGCGTCTTGGCACTCCTTGGAATTCTGGCCTCACGCCTAAGCAGTATTGCAAGTGTGTCCTTGATGCTCCTAAGCGCCGGTATTCTCATTGCAATCACGGTAAGGGCGGGGTTCCTAACCACAGACGGAGGACAATAAGTGAAGAAGCTCGCAGTACTCGGCGGCGACAAGTCATTCCCTGATGGCGTCGCGTTCGTGCGCCCTCCAGCACCGCCGCTCGAGGAGGTAGTAGCACGCCTCGCTCCTTCATACTCTCAAGGCGCACTAACCAATGGACCTTTAGTACGCGAGTTGGAGGGCTCTGTTGCAGAGCGACTCGGTGTCCGTAATGTTGTCGCAGTCTCCTCATGCACAACAGGCTTGATGCTCTCTGTTGCTGGGCTCGCAGAATTTGGAGAGATCAACGGACCCGTCATCATGCCGTCGTTTACATTCTCCGCCGGCCCTCATGCAGTCGCGTGGAGCAACCTAGGCGTCCGCTTCGTTGAGTGTGACCCCCTAAGTTTTCAGATTGACCTTGCTCACACCTCGATGCATCTTGAGGGCGCAGGCGCAATTATGGCGACGCATGTTTTCGGCGCGCCGTGCAGACCTGAACAAGTTGAGGCAATGGGTAAAAGCGCTGGTATCCCCGTTCTCTTCGATGCCGCACATGGCTTTGGGGCGCTTCGTAATGGCCGACCGCTTGGAGGATTCGGAGAGGTCGAAGTATTCAGCATGACCCCCACAAAGCCTCTAGTTGCAGGCGAGGGCGGTCTTGTCTGCACCGATAGAGACGACCTTGCTGAGTATCTTCGCCTCGCACGTGAGTATGGAAACCCCGGCGACTACAACACTCGTTTTATAGGCTTAAACGGTCGTTTGTCTGAGATGCATGCAGCTATTGCCCTGGCCTCAATTTCCCATATTGATGAGCACCTAGAGACGCGCAGGCGCCTTGCCGCTAGATATTCGGATGGAATCCTCGCGATCCCAGGGGTGAGGACTCAAGCAGTAGATAGTGAAGACCTATCTACCTATAAAGATTTTACGATCGCAATAGACGCTGGAGATTTCGGTGTTAGCCGAGACCAGCTTGTGACGGCTCTTAGCGCTGAGGGAATCGATACACGCAATTATTTTGATCCCCCCGTACACCGACAGGATTCGCATGCTTCGCGTTCTCCATCTGACCTACCGGTAACAGATGCTGTCTCAAAGACAGTGGTGAGTCTCCCCCTCTACCCCGCGTTAACCGACGCTGTGATCGATCAAATTGTTGAGATCATCGCAGGTGTCGGGGAGAGCGCAGCGAGCCTCAACTAACGGAATTCTCTGCGGCTTGCCTGCGCGCCGATCGCGATATGCGCCGCCTGCCCAAGGGAAGCGCAACCCCAACGAATACCCCGGCGGCGAGCGCGGGGACTAGTCGAACAAATGCTTCGCCGGCACCAAACGCCATCCCCGCTATACGCGATGCCCACATGGCAAGAATCAACTGTGCCGCAAGAATCGCGAGAGCTCTGCGTGTTCGGTTCCAGCCGAGCTCAAATCGAAACCAGACTCGAAGTCGGTGACCTATCGGAATCGTTGCAAACAGCGCAAGCGCCCCGACAGACCCCACAATGGAACCAGGCCTCGCCCAACCTTCGTGGACTGCAACCCAGAGCAGGAGACCAACCGCAGCGGCCGAGCCGCCCTCCCCTAAACGAGCTAGTCGGAATGGGAGCCCAAGAAGGGCGAGGGGTATAGCCGCGCCAAGCAGGACAAGCATGAGTTCGGTATCTGGAACCGTTGAGTAGACCGCTCCAATTGTGAAGAGCCACATCACTGGACCGAGGCCGAGGCGACCTAGGTCCCGGTCGGTCTCAGCAGCGAGCGGCCCGAGTATCGCGGTCCCGAGAATAACTAGCCAAGGAACCCAGCCCGGCCCGAAGAAGGTCTGCCCAGCGACGAGTCGCCAAGCACCTGGGAGGGCCAGAATCATTCCCGCCAGTAGTGGTGCTGGGGTCAGCCCCGCTATTGCAACCCCCAGCCAAACAAGGGCCAGCCCAAGAAAGACTCCGCTCGGTACGGCGGGGATATTGCCCCCAGCCTTTACCATCGGAGGCAAGGACCTCTGGAGAGCATCTAAGGCCATGAGTGAGGAGACCACGAATGCTGGACCAACTAGGCCGGGGAGTCTGCTCGGAGAGGCTCTAATGCGCAGCCGCCTTAACCATCTTCTCCCGACAGCCGATCGGAGCCAGACGGCTATTAGCGCCAATACCCCAGCGCCTGCAGCGGCTACTAACCCCCGCAGTGCCCCTATATGAAGCTCAGGGGCCTCGAGCGCAGTTCTAATTGGATCAAACATTGGCCCCACCAACCTCAGGCTTAACGCATAATTCGACTCTTCGTAGCACCGTATTCACTTTCGGTGAAATTAGGTCTTGCGCTCACGGTTACTTGAGGTGAGAATAGACGCAGTTTCTAGGGGGACCGGGCAGTCCGCTTTGATTTGGTTTCATTATTGATCCCAAGTTAGGTCGGATCCCTCTCCAGCAAGAGCTATCGGGGGGAGTTGAGTATGGCATTGGTCTCATCATCAATAGTGCCCGCGCGACTGAGGTCGAAGAGAAGCCTCAGAATCATCACTGATAACGCGGCTTGGGTCTTCGCTATGTATGCAGCGGTATTACTTCGCCTTGATTTTGATATGACTCGCGTTGAGGCGTTCCGCGTAGCGACTCTGATCCCACTCGCATGGGCCCTTCAGTTTCTTTTCGGATGGCTATTCGGGCTCTACCGCGGCTTCTGGATCAACGGCTCTTTCGATGAAGTCGCGGCCCTTGCTCGCACGGTCGGAGCAGTCACCGGAGTTCTATTCATCTACGACTTACTAATCCCGGCGGTAATCCCGGGCACTCGGCCGGCACCCGCTAGCGCAATTATTGCTGCCGGATTCCTAGCCCTCGTGGCATCAGGTGGCGTTCGGTACGTCGCTCGCCATGCAATTGACCGTCGCCGTAGAGCTAGAGATGAAGGCCTACCTCGAGCACTCATCTTCGGGACCGGCGAGTGCGGGGTGCGAATGATCAACTCCCTGCTCTTTGAAGACTCCAGCCCCTGTATCCCTGTAGCACTTCTCGACGACGACCGCGAAAAACAGAACCTCACCGTTAAGGGCCTGCGCGTCATCGGCGGGCGTGCATCGATGTTCGATGCGGCGAGGCGCTTCAACGCGACTGTCTTGGTTATCGCAATCCCAACCGCCGAGGGATCGACCATTCGTGAGCTCACAGCACTCGCCGAACTCGCCCAGCTAGAGGTACTAGTAGTTCCTACTGTCACTGAGTTATTCGGTAGTCAGGTGCGCGCTACTGACCTTCGTGAGCCGACCGAGGCTGACCTTCTCGGTCGACGCATCATCGAGACAGACCTTGAGCAAGCAGCCTCCTACCTGCAAGACCGTGTTGTACTTGTAACCGGGGCTGGAGGATCAATCGGCTCGGAGTTATGTCGGCAAATCTCGCGCTTTGGGCCACGAAGACTAGTAATGCTCGATAGAGACGAGTCCGGTCTCCACCAGGTGCAGCTTTCACTAGAGGGCCGGGCTCTGCTTGATTCTCCAGACTTAATACTCCTCGATATTCGAGACCGCGATCGCGTCGCTGAATTGTTCGGCGAGATTCGCCCCGACGTCGTCTTCCATGCTGCGGCTCTTAAGCACCTACCTCTTCTTCAGGCCCACCCGGTAGAGGCCCTTAAATCCAACGTATGGGGATCTCTCTCCGTGCTTGATGCCGCAGCCGCTGCAGGCGTAACACGATTTGTAAACATCTCGACTGATAAAGCCGCCAACGCGTGCAGCATCCTTGGATACTCGAAACGCATAGCCGAGGGCCTCACCTCCTACTTCGGACTGCGACACCCTGGTACCTACCTAAGTGTTCGCTTCGGGAATGTTCTCGGCAGCAGAGGCTCTGTGCTTACCGCATTCAGAGCACAGATTGAGGCAGGCGGACCGGTCACAGTTACGCATCCAGATGTGACCCGCTATTTCATGACCATCGAGGAAGCAGTTCAATTAGTAATCCAAGCCGGAGCTATTGGTCACGACGGTGAGGCACTCGTCCTCGATATGGGTGAGCCGGTAAAGATTGCGGATGTAGCACGAAGGCTCTGTGCCAACCATGTGCCAGAGATTCCGATTGTCTTCACGGGGCTGCGCCCTGGAGAGAAGATGCATGAAGAACTCTTCGCAGATGGAGAAGCCTCGTACCAATCCAATCACGAATTGATTCGCTATGTCAGGGTCCCGGATCTTGACCCAACATTTGTGCGTGACGTCAATGCGAAAGTAAGCGGAAAAGACATGGCCTCGCTCCTTGAGTTCCTTGCTCGCACCATGACCGTCGTACTTGGTGATGAACCAGTGAGCAGCGGTGTCTTTGAGGCTCCAAGGGTCGATCGAGTCGTGGACGGCGCGCTGTAAAGGTATTTAGGCCTCCGATTACGGCCTAATCTCATGCCTGTGAAAATTCTTATCACCGGCGGAGCCGGATTCATAGGCTCGAACCTCGCGGATGCATTACTCGCACGTGGAGACTCTGTGCGCATACTCGACGACCTCTCAACAGGGTTCAAGGAGAACGTCCCAGACGGAGCCGAGTTGATTATTGGTTCGGTCGCTGACGAGGAGTGCGTCGCTGCAGCGATGGACGGAGTCGAGGCGGTTTTCCATGAGGGTGCGCGTGGATCTGTTGCGCGCTCCGTTGCGCTGCCACTCGAGACCGATACGGCCAACACACACGGAACCCTCACGGTGCTGCACCGCGCTCAGCAGGCAGGAGTGCGAAGGGTTATCTATGCATCCTCGAGCAGCGTCTACGGTGGCGCAACCGCTCCCCCAACTGCTGAGACCGCACCACTCGTTCCTCGCTCTCCATATGCCGCGACAAAACTCGCCGGAGAGGTTTACTGCCGTGTATTCGCCGAGTTACATGGCCTAGAGACTGTTTCGCTGCGATATTTCAATGTCTTTGGGCCACGGCAGAGACCTGACTCTCAATACGCAGCGGTAATTCCACTATTTATTGAGGCGTTATCTGCCGGGAAGCCAGTTGAGGTCCATGGTGACGGACTGCAGAGCAGAGACTTCACGTATGTCTCTGATGTTGTAGCCGGCAATATCGCTGCCTTAGAGGCGCCTGCTGATAAGTGCTCTGGGAGGGTCTTCAATCTTGCTCCAGGCACTACCCAATCGCTACTCGACCTCTTAGATTCTCTTGGGAGAATCCTCGGCGTCACCCCTGAACGTATTCACACAGAGTCGCGCGCTGGAGATGTAAAACTCTCCCAAGCAGATTCCTCACTAATAGCAAGCGCACTTGGATTCTCCTGCAGCGTTGGTTTCCACGAAGGACTCGAGCGCACTGTTGATTGGTTCTCAAAAAGATGACCCCTACGTTGCGCAGATTCAGAATCCGCCCGAGCGTTATTACGAATGTAATCACGAGCACTACGCGCCACCCCGGAAATAAGGGGCACCGGGTCAAGGCGCTGACGCGACTAGTTCGCTGTGAAATAACAGCCCGAGTGACAAACCGCCCTGTGATTACACCGATCGGAGATCACTCGTCGATCTATGCGTACCTCCACCGTGGCGGCTCATGGCGAGCGGTAAAGGCGAATCCCCCTGATTTTGCCGAGATGAATGTGTGGAGATCAAGAATTAGTGAAGGCGATCTATTCGTAGACGTTGGGGCACATGTCGGCATTTATTCGCTCTGGGCTCTTGACCTCGGGGCACAGGTATTAGCGGTTGAGCCAGACCCGGAGAACGTTCTCCAGTTGCGCGCGAACCTCCTCCTCAACGATTACAGCGCCGAGGTCTTTGCAGGAGCGCTAGGCAGCGAGAGCGGGACCATGCGACTCGCCGGCCCTGACCTCCTTCGTCGGCACCTAACAAGCGATGGCGAGGGTGTGGAGGTAGAGGTCAGGACACTCGACGAACTCTTAGGCGAGCGCCGAGCGGCTGGGGTGAAGATCGATGTTGAGGGAGCGGAGCGCCTTGTCTTAGAGGGCGCATCGCGTGCGTTAACGGATCTGCGCGTAGATCTGCTCCAAATCGAGTGGAATCACTGCTCTCTCGATCTCTTAGGCGAGGACCGTCAACCGGTGGCCGAGCTTCTACGAAAATGCGGTTACGAACTCTGCAGACCCGATGCGTCTGGCGCTCTGGTACCCGAGGTAGACCTCTCGGCAACCCTTTTAACCCGCGACATGTTCGCGCGCCCGATTACCCGATAAGTAGCGGCCGCTTCAATCATGGAAGCGTTAGAACCTCAGGGCCATTATCTGTTAGAGCAATCGTGTGCTCGAAGTGGGCCGACCTGCCACCATCAACCGTAGTTACTGTCCAGCCGTCGTCTAATACCTGAGTCTCATCAGACCCGGTGTTGACCATTGGCTCAATCGCCAAGACGATCCCAGGCTTCAACCTCAACTTATGCCCCGAGCCATTGCGAAAATTGGGGACCTCAGGGTCTTCGTGCATCGCCCGGCCAATGCCGTGACCTACATACTCCCGCACGACAGAGAAGCCCGCAGCCTCAACCAAGTCTTCTACTGCTCCGCCGATTCTCCCGAGGCTCGCGCCCACTTTCATAGCCGCAATGGCCGCCTCGAGCGAGGATCGCGTCACATCAATCAGGCGCTGAGACTCTTCATCAATAGCACCAATAGGGATAGTGATAGCTGCGTCTGCATGCCAACCCTCGATAATCGCTCCACAGTCAATGGAGAGGATGTCGCCCTCATGAAGGACACGGCCATCTGGGATTCCATGCACGATTACTTCGTTCGGGGATGCGCATATAACTGCCGGGAACCCGTGATACCCAAGGAAATTAGAGAGGGCATTGCGGCGCTCTAATACTCCTCTCGCAACAGCATCAATCTCCAGAGTCGTCGCCCCTGGGCGCGCAGCCATCGAGCATGCTTCATGCATCTCGGCGACTACCTTCCCGGCCCGGCGCATGATCGCTATCTGGGCGGTTGTCTTACGTGTATACAACTCAGTTAGCGGCTTTAAGACGAGCGTCTATTGCACTCACGATGCGGGCGAATACTTCGTCACCCGTTCCGAGCCCATCAATCTCATCGAGGCGATCGATCTCTCTATAAAAATCAAGAATGGGCATCGTCGCGGTTTCGTAGAGCTCGAGGCGGCGCATTACAGCGACCTCAGTATCGTCGTCTCGCTGGCTTACTGTGCCGCCGCATACATCGCAGACACCATGTACCTTGGGAGGCATAGTGAGATGGTAGGTAGTGCCGCAGTCGTCGCATACTCGACGCCCGGCAATACGGTCGAGGACGATCTCCGTCGGGACCTCAAGATCAATCGCTATATCTAGCGGTCGACCAGAGATAGCAAGCTCTTCCTCAAGAGCGGATGCCTGGACAAGTGTGCGCGGGAATCCATCTAGAACGAACCCGCTATCCATCAGACCCCCGTCGAGCATCTGCTCTCGTACAACACGCAGTACAAGATCATCGGGTACAAGTTCGCCGCGATCCATGTAAGCAATTGCCTCTAAGCCTGCAGGTGCTCCACCTCTTGCAGCGGCACGAAAAAGATCGCCCGTGGAGAGGTGCGCGACGCTGTAATGCTGGGCAATACGCACCGCCTGGGTGCCCTTGCCGGCACCCTGCTTCCCCAGCAGGATGAGACGTATTCCGCTTGTCATGTTGATGCTCCTCAGGCGAGGAAGCCCTCATAGTTTCGCATCATCAATTGGCTATCAATCTGTTTCATAGTCTCAAGTGCAACACCCACAGTAATGAGAAGTGAGGTTCCTCCAAACGGAAACTGCGTAATGCTCCACG
The DNA here is from genome assembly GCA_945907055.1 of Bifidobacterium breve. Lineage (GTDB taxonomy): Bacteria > Actinomycetota > Acidimicrobiia > IMCC26256 > IMCC26256 > IMCC26256. Next base: position 19,000 of record CAMDSG010000002.1, read on the forward strand.
CAGCAAAGACAACGAGCGGTGTCAGCGCAATCGCGGCAAGGAAAAGAGATCCAGGGAGCGTGATCCGGTTAAGCACCTTTGCGAGGTATCTCTCCGTGGGAGGCCCTGGTCGAATGCCTGGGATAAAGCCACCCTGCTTACGAATGATGTCAGCCTGCTGCGCAGGGTTGAATGCAATGGCTGTATAGAAATAGGCAAAGAAGACAATTAGGAGGGTGTAGAAGCCCATGTAGAAAATGCTGCTCTGACTCACTAGGTACTTACTGGTAAATGTCTGGAGCGCCTGCCAGTTGGTAGCGGTTGCTATGAGGGCTGGGAAGGAGAGGATGGATGAGGCGAAGATCACGGGGATAACGCCGGACTGGTTGACCTTTAGGGGAATATAGGTACTCTGCCCACCGTACATACGACGCCCCACAACACGCTTTGCGAATTGAACAGGGATTCTCCGCTGCCCAGACTCCACGTAGACGATTGCCGCAACCATGCCCATAAGGATCATGAAGATAGCGACACCCTTATACCAGCCGCCCTCTGAGAAGACGAGCCCGAAGCCACTTGGAAGCTGCGAGACAACAGAGGCAAAGATCAAGATCGACATTCCATTACCAATTCCGCGAGCGGTAATCGACTCTGCGAGCCACATCACTAATGCGGTACCCGCTGTCCAGACCAGAACAATCATCGCAGCACGCCATGCGTTGAAGTCCGGTATGAAGTTGACTCCCTGTGGAAGATTACCGAAGAGGGCGGTATTCCCCTCCTTGAGTGCGAATACAAAACCAGTTGACTGGACGATCGCGAGACCCATTGTGACGTACCGCGTCCACTGCGTAATTTTCTTCTGGCCAGACTGACCCTCGTTCTGCCACTCCTCGAGCTTGGGGATTACAACACCAAGCAACTGCATAATGATTGATGCAGTGATGTAGGGCATGATCCCGAGGAAGAATACAGAGACGCTGGTAATGGCTCCGCCGGAGAAGAGGTTAAGGAAACCCACGACTCCGTTATCCGCTGAGCTCTTCTGCAGTTCTTGGATCGCAGAGAAATCTACAAATGGGACAGGTATATGCGAACCTATTCGATAGGCAGCAATAACTAGGAGTGTAAAGAGAACCTTGTTCCGTAGGTCAGGGACCCGGAACATATTCCGCAAGCGGCCGATCATTGGGTGGTTGTCCTCCTGGAGTTGATCCCGTCAAGCGAGATCGCGAAGTTTACCGGTTAGTGAGGGCGTTGCCCTTGGCGGGTGGACGACGATCTCCCCATGGAAGCGCAATGAGTTCAGTGGTCCCACCAGCGGCCTCAATAGCGGCCTTGGCGGAGTCTGAGAATCTATGGGCCTTCACGGTTAGGGAGTTAGAGATCTCTCCTCGCCCAAGTACCTTGACTAGACCTCGCTTGGCGACAAGGCCGCGCTCACGTAGTGTCTCGGGGTCCACAACCGTCCCTGATGCAAAATCGTCTAGAGCATCTAGGTTGACGACGTTGTACTCAACTCGGAATGGGTTCTTGAAGCCCTTGGACTTAGGTGTCCGGCGATGCAGGGGTGTCTGACCACCCTCGAACCCTGGCTTTACAGTATTGCGAGCGTGCTGGCCCTTAGTACCGCGGCCTGCAGTCTTGCCACCTTTACCTGCGATACCGCGACCCATACGCTTGGCTGGGCGCTTGGACCCCTCTGCTGGCTTGAGTTCATGGAGTTTCATTAGGAGATCTCCTCTACCTTTACGAGGTGAGTGACACGCGCAATCATTCCGCGAATCTCTGGTCGGTCATCGAATTCATTAGTGCGACCAATGCCGCGAAGCCCAAGGGCACGCATTGTCCCGCGAGTCTTTGGCTTTGTGCCGATAGTGGAACGCAGCTGAGTAACTCGGATGCGCCCCATTATGCGACCTCAATCGGTGCGGTCTTAACTGCATTGCGCTCACGGTATGCACGAAGCACTCCGGCTGGGGTTACTTCCTCCATGCTCTTGCCACGCATCTTGGCGACATCCTCTGGACGACGCAGAGCGCGTAATCCCGCGATGGTTGCGCGAGAGACGTTGATTGCATTAGCCGAGCCAAGAGACTTAGCTAGAACATCATGTACACCCGCTGCCTCGAGGATTGCTCGCGCCGCGCCACCGGCGATTACACCGGTACCAGGGGCTGCTGGCTTGAGAAGGACGCGCGCTGCGTCGTGCTCTCCAACGAGTTCATGGGTGATTGTGGTTCCCGCAAGCGGCACCTTGAAGAGGTTCTTCTTGGCCTCTTCCATGCCCTTTTGGATAGCAGCAGGAACCTCTTTGGCCTTGCCGTAGCCAAGACCAACGCTTCCCTCGCCATCGCCGACCACCACTAAGGCAGTAAAGGAGAACCTTCGTCCACCTTTTACTACCTTGGCAACGCGGTTGATTGCGATTACCCGCTCTTCGTACTGGCCTTCGGCCATGGGTTACTCCCTTGTCTTTCTAGAACTCGAGGCCGCTAGCGCGCGCCGCATCGGCGATTGCTGCAACTCGTCCGTGGTATCGGTATCCACCGCGGTCAAACACGACGCTTTTGATACCTGCTTCTTTTGCTCTCTCGCCAATGCGCTGGCCAACAGCTGTGGCTGCTGCCACATTGCCGGTTGCACCCTTGCGAGCTGCTGCCTCCATTGTTGATGCGGAGACAATTGTTCGTCCAGTTACATCGTCGATCACCTGCGCATAGATGTGCGAGGCAGAGCGAAAAACCGCAAGACGCGGTCGCTCGGCTGTGCCGTGCACTTTCTTGCGAACGCGTACGTGGCGACGCTTCCTAGATTCTGGTTTGGTAAGGCTCATCGTGTCCCTCTCTTATCCGCTACTTGGCTGACTTGCCGGCCTTGCGCAGGACGCGCTCGTCGGCGTAGCGAATGCCCTTGCCTTTGTAAGGCTCGGGCTTGCGGATCTTGCGAATGTCTGCAGCGACCTGGCCAACGACCTGCTTGTCTATCCCGATCACAGTGATGCGAGTAGCCGCAGGGACATCGAAGGTCACTCCATCTGGGGCCTCGACGAAGACTGGGTGCGAGAAACCTACCTGCACCTCAATTTTGGTCGGGCTCTGAGGAATTGCACGATAACCAACGCCTACGATCTCGAGCTCTCTGGTGAAGCCCGCAGATACACCAATCACCATGTTGGAGACGAGAGATCGTGTGAGTCCGTGGAGAGCGCGGTTCTGGCGTTCGTCATCGGGTCGGGTTACAACGAGGTCATCGCCATCGCGTGCGACCGTGATAGTCGGCGGGGCGTCGATCTCAAGAGTTCCCTTGGGTCCCTTTACGGTGATGTGAGAACCAGTGATGGTTACCTCAACGCCTGCGGGGAGAGTTATGGGCTGCTTACCAATACGAGACATGTGATTACCAGACGTGGCAGAGCACTTCGCCACCGATGCGACGCTTGCGCGCCTCACGGTCGGTGACGAGACCCTTATTGGTAGAGAGCACGGCAATTCCGAATCCGCCGAGTACGCGAGCGACCGAGTCGGCCTTCGAATACACGCGCAGACCTGGCTTCGATACTCGCTTGATGCCAGAGATTGTTCGCTTACGCTCGGGGGTGTACTTCATGTAAACGGTGAGACGTTGTCCAGGGCGAACCGGGTCGTCTTCAACCTCATAGCCCTCGATGTAGCCCTCGCTCAGCAGAACTTTGGCGAGTGCTTCCTTGACTTTCGAGGAAGGCATCGACGTTGTGTCATGCATAGCGATGTTTGCGTTGCGGATGCGTGTAAGCATGTCCGCGATGGGGTCGGTCATTGTCATTGGATCGCCTTCCTCACCACGACGCCTTGGTCACGCCAGGCACTTCGCCTGCGTGAATGAGCTCGCGTAGGCAGATTCGGCATAGGCCGAACTTGCGGTACACCGCTCGCGCTCGACCGCATTTACGGCACCGCGAGTAACCGCGGACCTTAAACTTTGGCTCACGCTGCTGCTTGTTGACTAGTGCTTTTTTAGCCATGTGCCTAACCCACGTTCTCTGTGCGTCTAAACGGAAATCCAAGCGCTCGTAAGAGTGCTCGTCCCTCGTCGTCGGTACGTGCAGAGGAGACAATTGTGATATCCATTCCGCGCGTTGTATCGATTTTGTCGTACTCAATCTCCGGGAAGATCAGTTGCTCGGTCACGCCAAACGTGTAGTTGCCATGTCCGTCGAATGATTTGGGGCTAAGCCCGCGGAAGTCGCGAATGCGAGGGATCGCCAGAGTCACAAGGCGGTCATAGAACTCCCACATACGGGCGCCTCGGAGAGTCACCTTTGCTCCGATGGCATTTCCCTCACGCAGTTTGAATCCAGCGATAGAGGTCTTTGCCTTCGTTATCAGGGGCTTCTGTCCAGAGATCGTCGTGAGGTCTGCAACTGCACCATCAAGCAAGGAGGCCTGCTGGGTTGCCCCACCTACGCCCATGTTGATGACGATTTTTTGAAGTCGCGGAACCTGCATCACATTGATGAGCCCAAGCTCAGTGCGCAGAGCCTCACGAAGCTCAGACTCGTATCGTTCTTTTAGACGCGGAGCCATTAGAGGTCCCCTCCACACTTGCGGCAGGTACGCCGTTTCTTCTCGCCCTCGAACTTCATGCCGATGCGAGTGGGTCCACACTTTGAGCAGACGATTGCAACGTTAGATACGTGAATCGGCATCTCTTTATCGATGATTCCACCCTGGGTGGTGGCTGAAGTAGCGCGCTGGTGGCGCTTGGCCATGTTGATTCCACCATCGACGATGACCTTGTCGGTAGCGGTAATTACACGGATTACTTCGCCCTCTTTGCCGAGGTCCTTGCCAGCTATGACTCTGACTTTGTCTCCCTTACGGATACGCATCAGAGCACCTCCGGTGCGAGCGAGACGATGCGCATGAACTTCTTGTCACGCAGTTCGCGACCAACTGGTCCGAAGATGCGGGTACCACGAGGCTGCATCGCGTCATTGATAAGAACTGCTGCGTTCTCATCAAATCGGATGTATGAGCCATCGGCGCGACGCTTCTCTTTCTTGGTGCGAACGACTACGCACTTGACAACATCGCCCTTCTTGACAGCGGCACCAGGCTGGGCAGCCTTGACCGATGCAACGAATACATCCCCGATGCTGGCATAGCGACGACGGGTTCCGCCGAGGACCTTTATGCAAAGGACCTCTTTGGCACCGGAGTTGTCGGCAACCTTGAGTCTGCTCTCTTGCTGAATCATTCTCTCTCCCTACCTTGCCCGCTCGAGAATCTCGACGACTCGCCAGCGCTTAAGGCGTGACATCGGGCGAGTCTCAGTGATGCGCACACGGTCGCCTTCACGTACCTCGTTGTTCTCGTCGTGAGCGTAAAGCTTTGTTGTGCGCTGGACTGTCTTGCGGTACTTGCGGTGACGTACCCGATCGATTACCGCAACAACAACCGTCTTGTCCTGCTTCACTGAGACTGCTACCCCTTCACGCACTTTTCGCGCATTACGGGTCTCGCCTGTCTCGGCCTGCTCGGCATTGGTCACTTCAGTACTGATGGTCTCAGTACTGATGGTCTCAGTATTGATGGTCTCAGTATCGATGGTCTCGGTCTGTTCGGTCTCGCTCATGCGTTCTCCTCGGCAGCCTCTGCCGCTGCGATCTCGCGCTCACGCACGATGGTCTTGATGCGTGCGATGTAACGACGCACATGGGTAATACGCGAAGAGTTCTCGACCTGACCGGTGGCTAGTTGAAAGCGCAGGTTGAACTGCTCTTCCTTTGCCTCGGAGAGTTTTGCAAGCAGATCTGCATCGTTGAGTTCAACGAGCGTGTCTGGTCTGAATTCTTTGATTCCAGCCATCAGGCCTCCTCACGTCTAACTACGAAGCGCGTCTTGATCGGAAGTTTGTGCATAGCGAGGCGCATGGCTTCGCGTGCAACATCTTCAGTAACTCCGGAGAGCTCAAACATGATGCGACCTGGCTTAACAACTGCGACCCAGTGCTCAGGGTTTCCCTTGCCAGAACCCATACGGGTCTCAGCTGGCTTCTGAGTAACTGGTTTGTCCGGGAAAATTGTGATCCATACCTTGCCACCACGCTTGATGTGGCGAGTCATGGCAATTCTGGAGGCCTCGATCTGGCGGTTGGTGATCCAACCTGGCTCGAGTGCTTGGATCCCAAAGTCTCCATATGTAACGCGCGATCCACCCTTAGCGATGCCGCTCATGCGACCACGCTGGACCTTGCGATGACGAACTCTCTTAGGCATCAACATGGCGGTCCTCAGTCCTCGTCGCCGTGGAACTTAGGAGCCTCGTGGTGCGCTCGTGTGCGACGCTCGATCTCTTCTTCCTCTGCCAAGAGGCGCTCGAGCTCGGGGTCCGCTTCCTTAATAACCGGAGTTGCTTCAAGGCTGATGTCATCGGAGACATTCGTTGAGTCGACAGATACTGACTCACCGGCAGGGCGACGACGCCCTCCACCAGCAGTTACTACACGTCGAACTCCAGGGGTACTCGGAGCCTCACCAGCAGCGAGTGCTGCTTCTTGAGAAATTTTGTCATCAGAGACCTGCTTGTAAGGAAGGATGTCACCTTTGTAGATCCAGACCTTTACACCGATGCGGCCGAATGTTGTCTTGGCCTCAGATGCGCCGTAGTCAATATCGGCACGCAGTGTGTGTAGAGGAACGCGGCCCTCGCGGTACCACTCCTTGCGGCTCATCTCAGCGCCGCCGAGGCGACCACTTACCTGAACACGAATTCCGAGCGCTCCGGCCTTCATTGCGGTCTGTACAGCACGCTTCATTGCACGCCTGAATGAGACGCGACCTGCGAGCTGGTCTCCAACACCCTGAGCGATCAGCGCAGCATCGAGCTCTGGCTGCTTAATCTCTTGGATGTTGAAGTGAATCTTGTTGTTGCCGGTGATCTTGAAGAGTCCGGTGCGAAGACGGTCTGCCTCTGCACCGCGACGACCGATGACGATTCCTGGGCGAGCAGTGAATACATCGATTCGCAGCTTGTCGCCAGAACGCTCGATCTCAATGCGGCTCACCATTGCACGCTCAAGCTGTGTGCGCAGGTAGTCGCGGATCTTCCAGTCCTCAATTAGAAACTCTGTATACGCCTTATTATCGGCGAACCATCGTGACTTCCAGTCGGTAGTTATACCGAGGCGGAAGCCATACGGATTGACTTTCTGTCCCATTACTCGGACGCCTCCGTGGTCTCCTCGACCTCAGACTCAGCCGACTCAGCCACTGGGGCTTCCTCCGGCTCGCTGTGGTCGTGTTCGTGGTCATGATCATGGTCATGATCGTGATCGTGGTTGTGCTCGGCCTGAGCCTCTGCTGCACGTGATGCAGCACGTCGGCGCGCACGGTTGGCTTGAGTCGCCCCACCTCCACCACGTCGCTCGGAACGCGCACGGTGAAGCTCAAGAGCCTCATCGGGCATGCGGTCTACAACAATTGTGATGTGGCTGGTGCGCTTGCGAATCTTCGTGGCGCGTCCACGAGCACGTGGCCTCCAACGCTTCGCAGTAGGTCCTTCATCGGCCCAGCAGGCGCTAACGAATAGCTCCTCAGGGTCGAGATGATCGTTGTGCTCGGCATTGGCGATTGCTGAGTTCAGCAACTTGCCAATCTCTTCTGCAGCACCGCGCTCACAGAACTGAAGTACATCGCGAGCCTCGTCAATACCGAGTCCACGGATGAGCCCAAGAACTGCACGCACCTTGTTAGGTGCAATGCCGCAGTGACTCAGGGTTGCTTGTGTGCCTTGAACGTCAGACCTCATCGACGCACGACCTTCTCCTGGCCGGCGTGGAACCGGAAGGTTCGGGTCGGCGCAAACTCGCCGAGCTTGTGACCGACCATCGGCTCGGAGAGGAACACGGGGACGTGCTTACGCCCATCGTGAACCGCGATCGTGTGGCCGACCATGTCGGGGGTGATCGTCGAACGGCGGGACCAAGTCTTGATCACCTTGTGCTCGCCGGCCGCGTTTTGACGCTCAACCTTCAAGAGAAGGTGCTCATCAACAAATGGGCCTTTTTTTAGACTGCGTGGCATGTTTTAACTACCTCCGTGAACCGCGTGTGCGGCGGCGGCGAATGATCATCTTGTCGGAGGCCTTGCCTCGCTTGCGTGTTCGTCCTTCAGGCTTACCCCATGGTGAAACAGGGTGACGCCCACCAGAAGACTTACCTTCTCCACCACCAAGTGGGTGGTCAACAGGGTTCATAGCTACACCGCGGGTCTGCGGGCGCTTGCCCTTCCAGCGGTTACGACCAGCCTTACCAATTGAGATAAGCGATGCCTCGGCGTTACCGACAGAACCAACCGTTGCACGGCAGTCAATCGGAACACGACGCATCTCGGTCGATGGGAGACGAATAGTTGCGTATAGGCCTTCTTTAGCGACGAGTTGAATTGAAGCGCCAGCGCCACGACCCAACTTCGCCCCTGCTCCAGGCTTCATCTCAACATTGTGGACAACGGTACCGACTGGGATGTATCGCAGAGGTAGAGCGTTTCCTGGGCGAATATCTGCACCTTGACCACTCTGGAGCATGTCTCCAACCTGGATGCCAGCTGGCGCAATGATGTAACGCTTCTCGCCATCGCGGTAGTGCAGAAGTGCAATACGTGCGTTGCGGTTTGGGTCGTACTCAATCGCTGCAACCTTTGCGGGGATGCTGTCTTTTTCGCGCTTGAAGTCGATTATGCGGTACTGGCGCTTGTGGCCTCCACCGCGGTGACGCGATGTGGTACGGCCATAGGAGTTACGTCCACCGGTGCGCGGCTTAGGCGAAAGTAGGGACTTCTCAGGGCGATCCTTGGTGATCTCGGCGAAATCCGAGACGGTCTGGAACCTGCGCCCTGGGCTTGTGGGTTTACGTTTACGAATGGCCATAATTAGCTCCCGAAGATCTCAATCCGGTCGCCCTCGGCAAGCGATACCAGTGCGCGCTTTGTCTTTGACCGCTGACCCCAAGTGCCGGTCTTGCGGTTGCGCTTGCGCTTGCCTGCGCGGTTGACCGTGTTGACATTTATTACCTTGACCCCGAAGATGGCCTCAACGGCCTGACGGATCTCAATCTTGTTTGCGCCAGGTGCAACCTCAAACGTATAGACGTTTGCGTCGAGAGCCGCGTACGACTTCTCCGATACAACTGGTCGAATAATTACATCGCGATGGTCGGCGCTCATGATGCGTCCTCATCTGTATCTGCGTCAGCACTATCTGAGGCGGTGACGCTCAACTTTGTGCGAGGCGTTGCTGGAGTTGCTGCACTAAGACGCTCGACAGTGATAGCGAGAGTTGACTCGCTGAAGACAATCGTGTCGCAGAGGAGTACGTCGTAGGTGTTGATCTCCTCAGGGAGAATTACACGAACTCGGTCACCCAAGTTTCGGAAGGAGAGCCAGGTCTCGCGCTCCGAGCGGTCTAGGCAGATAGCGAGACGCACTTGGCGCTCACCATTGGCCCGGAGCCCAAGGGCCTCGAGTGCGCCAATTGCACGCTTGGTCGATGGTGGAGTAAATCCCCATGCATCAATTACCTGAACCTTGCCCTCTTGAGCACGATCCGATAGAGCTGAGAGAACCGCAAGTCGCACCATCTTCTTGGGTGTGCGCTGCGTATAGTCACGAGGCTTCGGTCCATGAGCAACTCCACCACCGCGCCAGTGAGGCGCACGTGAGGAACCTTGGCGCGCACGCCCGGTTCCCTTCTGGGCCCATGGCTTGGCGCCTCCGCCTCGGACCTGAGCACGGGTCTTGGTGCTAGAGGTACCGGAGCGTTTATGCGCCAACTGTGCAGTAACAACCTGGTGCATTACCGAGGCATTTGGCTCAATACCAAATATGTCATCAGGCAACTCAGCAGTACCTACTACCTTGCCCTCGATGTTGCGAACGTCAACGGTACTCATCGGGCACCTGCTTTGACTGCGTTGCGTAGGAATACAAGCCCGCCCTTGGGGCCAGGGACTGCGCCGCGAACAAGGATGATTCCCCGCTCAGCGTCGCCCTCTACGACCATAAGGTTAAGAGTCGTTGTCTTGGCGTGCCCCATCTGTCCAGCCATCTTCATACCCTTGAAGACGCGAGATGGTGTGGCGCATGCACCGATTGAGCCGGGAGCACGGTGAGCCTTGTGGTTACCGTGGCTAGCACCTTGACCCTTGAAGTTGTGTCGCTTCATAACTCCAGCGAAACCCTTACCCTTCGAGATGCCAGTGACGTCAATAAGCTCGCCGGCCTCAAATAGTTCGGCGGTGATTACCTGGCCGACCGCATATGCGCTGAGGTCATCAACACGCATCTCTGCGAGGTGATTCGTGGCCTCGGCATTCGCTGCCTTCAGGTGACCAAGCTCGGGCTTAGATAGTCGACGGGGCTTTGCATCGCCGAAGGCGATCTGAATAGCGGAGTATCCATCGCGCTCTGGTGTCTTGAGTTGGACGACGCGACAAGGACCGGCCTGGATCACCGTCACCGGTACTACCCGGTTATCGGAGTCCCAGACTTGGGTCATGCCAAGCTTTCGCCCTAAAATCCCTTTGGATGCCATGTGGCTTCCTCGCCTGCTTCTTCTCATGCGAACGCTCCGCAGGGCGTAAGCCCGGCGGAGCGATCAGTTCGGTTGTGCTCTGCGGGTTCCCCAAAGGATCTTGGGGCTACCGGAGACGTCGGTTTAGCCAGAGTGCTTAACGCACTAGGGCTGAGTCGGAGGACTCTAGCCGAGACCACTACTGGGTGTCGAATGGAGGCTCCATATCGAGGACAAACTCCTCGATTTATTCTTATAGGGGCTTTTCAGGCTTAGTTAGACGCCCTGAAGCTTGATCTCGATATCGACACCAGCAGGGAGATCAAGACGCTGAAGCGACTCAATCGTCTTTGCGGCGGGGTCAATAATGTCGATTAAACGCTTGTGTATACGCATCTCAAAGTGCTCGCGAGAGTCCTTGTTGACGTGTGGTGAGCGAATAACGGTATAGCGGTGCTTCTCCGTGGGGAGAGGCACTGGTCCACGGATCTTGGCGCCAGTACGAACAACGGTCTCGACGATTTTCTTCGTCGACTGATCGATGATCTCGTGGTCATAGGCCTTGAGCCGAATTCGGATTTTTTGCCCCTTGGCGTCAGCCATGGTGTGCCTCTCGTTTTCTTTTAGTTAAAGACTTACTTGATGATGCTGACCACGCGACCAGCACCCACTGTACGACCACCCTCACGAATAGCGAAACGGAGACCTTCCTCCATCGCGATCGGGTTAATCAACTCCACATTCATCTCAGTATTGTCACCCGGCATAACCATCTCCACACCATCAGGCAAAGCAATCATGCCCGTAATATCAGTAGTACGGAAATAGAACTGCGGACGATAGTTACCAAAGAACGGAGTATGGCGACC
>CAMDSG010000003.1 GCA_945907055.1 Bifidobacterium breve
ATGCGTGCTACTAGTCCTCTTGCATCACGAACAATGCGCCCGTATCCAGTCGGGTCCTCTAGATGCATCGTAAGCAGTGTCGCCGCAGCATCGCTCTCGCGATGTAGCAGCACTAGTTCCTCTATCGTCTCCGTGCGAAGTAGTGGAACATCGGCGACGAGAACAACTACATCATCTTCATCGATAACTGCATCCCGAGAGAATGCGCTAAGCGCCACGGCGGTAGCGTCACCGGTGCCGCGTTGAACAGGCTGCTCAACGAAGTCAACCGGCGTTGACGTGCTAATCGCATCCTGAAGCGTCGTCGTTACACGCTGCGCTCCATGCCCAACCACGACGACGACACGATCAATATGCATCTTCTCAATACTTAACGCTGTCAACGCATCTACGAGATGAGCGAGCATGGGGCGCCCGGCGAGAGGGTGCAGAACCTTTGGGGTCTCAGAGCGCATACGCGTTCCTTCGCCCGCTGCGAGCACGATTGCGGCCAGAGGCCGTTTTACCGCCATCTCTGCTCGCTCCTCCATCTCATCATTCTGGTTGCTGGATTATCCACTGATCAGCGCTTTATATATTTGGTCTCTTCAATACTCTCTGGCACTCGCTTTATTGCTCACCTATCACGATCTTGGCATACCGCCTAAACAGCAGTATGCCCTTGATAGCGGGCTCGGGGGCAGGGTTTCGAACCCCGACCTGGGACTTCAAAGGACCCCGTGCTGCCGTTACACCACCCCCGACGGACGCTGATCACGTGAGACTACCCGCCAAGCCCTTCCGAACCGTGGGTGTACGCGATGTGACACCCGGAGCATCTTGCGGGTATGTTTCCGAGCCTCATGGGTTCACTAATTAAAAAGCGCCGCAAGCGCATGCGTAAAAAGAAGCACAAGAAACTGTTGAAGAAGACGCGTTGGGCGCGTCGCCAGCAGGGTCGCTAGCCAAACCCAGTCTCCATTTTATCTATGTAATCGACCGCTCCTGTGGGGCGGTCGTTACGCGTCCGGACCAGGCGCTGCATCCTTTCATGGCTCCGATTTGGGCCGCTGCAGCAGTGGATACGCCATCATCAGGCATCTCCACTGCGTAGGACGACCCGCTTCCAGCAAGAATTGCGGGGCGCCCGCATACCGCCTCCACCATCATCCTGAACTCCAATAGATCTGGAGCCACCTTCTCGGCCGCGGGCTCTAGGTCATTTCGCCACTCCCCTCCCCAGATGCTGGCCCATAACCCTGGAGCCTCAATCACCCGATGCGAGATGGGGCCACCCATCTCGTCCCATGCTCGGTATACCGCTGGCGTGGAGCATTGAAATGGCGCAGCGGCTATCAAAAGCGAGAGCTCCCCGGGCGAGGCCAGTGGGGTCACGATCTCGCCTATCCCCTGCATTCGGTTCACGCCTCCACGAAGGCAGACCAGTACATCCGCACCGAGGCTCAGCGCTACTTCTTGAGCACGGGCATCCGAGACTCCATATTGCAGGGAGAGAGCGCGTATGACTGCTGCCGCATCGGAAGAGCCACCACCAAGCCCGGCACCCGATGGAATATTTTTCTCTATATCAATCGAGAGGGATTTTAGTTCCGGGAGGAGTGCGCTGGCGGCTCGCACTGCCAGGTTTGAATCGTCCGATGGAACCCCTCCACTCGTCGGTCCATGGACGCTGCATGAGATCCCTATTCCTCTCTCATCCAACGTAACGACATCACTTGGGGCATCTACCTCGACAACCAATGCATCAAGTGAGTGGTAGCCATTCGGCAGGACGCCTGTCACATGCAGAGCAAGAGTGAGTTTTACATTTGCCCTCATGCCTCGGCAGCCCTTGCTAATTGAGCCCATGACCCAAGTTCGATCGTCTCAGCACGCGCAGCAGGATCAATCCCGGCTGCCTCCAACAACTCGAGAGTCCGATCGCCAAACATAGGCACGAGCGCTCTACGAAGCATCTTTCGCCTCTGGGCAAAGCCCGTCTGAATGATTCCAAACAGGGCTTCACGCGATGAAACATCAACCACTGGTTGGGGATGCCGGTCAATCCGCACAAGAGCAGAGTCAACCTTGGGAGGCGGTAGGAATACAGAGGGTGCAACAGTGCCCACCATCCGCGCTACACCATGAAACGCAATCTTGACCGTCACCGCTCCATATTCACGCCCACCGACCTTGGCAGCCATGCGCTCTCCAACTTCGCGCTGCACCATCACAAGAAGGCGTGTCACATTGGGGGCCTCGTTTAGGAGTCGCATCACAATCGGCGTCGCCACGTTGTACGGGAGATTAGATACACAAATAACCGGAGACTCACCGCTTATAGCAGCGAGGTCTGCGGTCATCGCATCTCCATGAACCACATTGACTCGATCAGCCATCCCCGTGGACTCGAGTACCGCGTTGAGTAACGGCAGAACATGTCGGTCGAGTTCAAGTGCAGTAATGGTTGCATCTGCCTCGAGCAACGCAGCGGTCAGTGAACCAACCCCGGGCCCGATCTCTAATACACGCGCACCTGGCTCAAGGTCCGCGAGTCTGACAATCCTGCGCGCAGTATTGGGATCTGCCAAGAAATGCTGACCTAGGGCTCTACTCGGCGCAGCACCATGCTCTGCGAGTAGCGCCCTAATAGAGGTAGCGGTTGGGAGAATCACGCCCTGAATAGTCGCAGGCTTGATGCCGCTCGACGCGGATTACTGGCCTGAGTAATGGCCTGATTACTGGAGTGAATACTTTTGGAGTGAATCTCTGTCTGGCCTACCACTCGATGCGAACTGGAATTACTCCCTGAGAAAGGGGAGCTAATCGAGCAAAAGTATCTAGCGACATATCGATGATGCGACCAGTTGCGAACGGTCCCCGATCTCTAATTGTGCAGGTAGTACTTGCACCCGAATTGAGATTGATGATCCTCACCACAGTCCCGAACGGCAATGACTTATGTGCGCACGAAGAGGAGGTAAAAGCGTAATGAGTTCCTTGACCAGACTCGCTGCGACTAGTTCCCTGGACTGCGGGAGCGCCAGCCCCCGAGGCAGCACTGCGCCTTACACTTCGAGTCCCGACAGCCACGATGCGCGTGACGGGCGCTACTACAACCTCTGTTCGGATCGCTTGGCGAGAAGTCTCGACCCCATCACGAAGAGCGACTCTGTAGATGACGCGATTCTGCCCATTTGTTCCCGGACGGAGCACGCGCTTAGCCCCAACATCTAGGGATGAATCGTTCCTAAGCTCTTCCCCCGCGGGTACTGCAACGAGTACTGCTCGCTCGCCCTGCGATAGGCGCGTTACTCGGATCGTGAGGCCCTTGGTTACCGCCGAACCCACCGGCGGAGTTACTTCATCGTTCACGCCAATCGCTACCCCGCTAGCAAAAAGGGCCTCGCCGATCGTGAGATTCGTAGTGGTAAGAGTGCGCGAAGACCCATCTGCCAGAACTGTAATTGAGCGCGGGGTTCGCAGGGTCACAGCGGCTCCCGCCGAGAGCCGCTTAGGAGCGGAGGTAACCACCGCATCGCCTAAGGCAAGCTCTCTGCTTAGTGCCTCTGCTGATTTCCGAGTTGTCTGAACTCTGCGAGTGGTGCCATCAAAATCGAGAATGACAGGGAAAGACCTGAGAACTCGAACATTGGTCTCATCTGTCAATGGAGTCGAGGCGCTAGGCAGAACGCGGTCGTGCTTACCGAGCTCAACATTCGCAGCAGCAAGCGCATCCGAGACGCTGCGCCCACGCGTCTCAATGGTGCTCACTGATCCATCTACAGATACCGCCACGTAGCGAACTGGTGGCGTGGCGCCAAAGATGCGGGCCCCCACTAGCGCTACAAAAAGCAAAACCACCACGAAGGCTAAAGAACTATAAGCATGACGAATTCGCAGGCGACGTTTTGCAAGAGCTGAGTAAGACTTAGCGCTGCCTTCCAAGACTCGGGACGAGGAGTCTGCATCCTTGAGGTGCTCGACATTTGAACCGCTCTTTAATCCGGCGGCTGAGGTGCTCGCTCCCTCAAATGCGCGAGGCGGGGCGAAGCCGACGAGCTCAGGGTTAGCGACCGCTAGATCGAACTCCGCACCAGAGGTGGACCAAAAATCAGACTCGATAAGGTCCGATGCCTCCGCCAATGCAGCTAGCGCACTCGGACGCTCAAGCTCTATTAGGTCTAGCCCTCCCGAGAACTGAACCTCTAGCGAATCAGTGCTCACCTCAGCCTGCACTAACGCGTAGATCGCCTCGCTCCGAGCGATCGCATCGGTGACATCGAGAATCGGTAGCCACGCCCCAGGCTCAGGTGCCTCGACGCGCGCGGGTGATGGCCGAACGGATCGCAAGGCATAACGACGCGCCCGCGATTCGTGGTTCGTAGAGCCTGCTCGGGCACCCGCCCGAGTGGAGTTATCGCGGATTGGTCGGCCCTTTCGAGAGCAGAGGCCCCAGCGAGTTGAAGGGGCCACCCCGCACCGGCCACGCGGCCGATTAGGGGACACGTGACCGTACCGACCCACGCCCTACAGGGTCAATCTGTAATACAGATAATGGGAAATTTGAGGCAGAGACGCAGGTCCAGCCTCAGGTTTTCCTCAATGCCCAAGTAAGCGTTTTGTGGTTGCGGTCGTCACCGAAGCCACCTCTTCGACCTCTCGACCCATCGCCGCGGCGAGAGCCTCACCTACATAGGACACGTAGAGCGGTTCGTTTGGTCGACCGCGGTGAGGCACTGGAGCGAGGTAAGGCGCGTCCGTCTCAACAAGCGCGCGCTCAAGGGGAGTAATCGCAGCCGCTGCGCGCAGGTCGTCGGCATTCTTAAAAGTAATGATCCCGCTAAAGGAGAGGTAGCAGCCAAGGGCGAGGGCTCGCTCCGCTTCTTCGGGTCCGCCGGTGAAGCAATGAAAGATTGTCTGCTCAGGTACACCCTCGGTCTCAAGCACCCGGAACGTGTCATCCCATGCGTCTCGGGAGTGGATCACAAGACTCTTTCCAAGCGTTTTGGCCAGCGATACCTGCCATCTAAATGCCTCCTCCTGCTCGGCGTGCGAGGAGTGCTCGTAGAAGAGGTCGAAGCCAGCCTCTCCGATGCCCACTACCTCGGGGTGGCGAGAGAGTTCATCGAGTTGCTCCAACTCCCTGTGCAGGTTCACGGCATCGTGGGGGTGCAGCCCAACTGTTGCAGTTACATCTAAATGGGCCGTTGCAAGTTCGACGCATGCCTGAGACGTAGCGAGGTCGGTTCCGACGCATACGAATAGTTCGATACCAGCTGCACGTGCTCTCTCAAGCGCCACATCTGCACCCTCTTCTATCGAGAAAAGGTGAACGTGGCTATCAGCCCATTGCAGGTCGTTACTCACTCGAACCCCCTCACTCGAACCCCCTGTCACTAGCTGGGTACGTCGAGTCGAGGAAAGAGTGCTGCGCCCTTCACGAGGGAGTTCCCTACTGTGGACGCGCTACCCCACACGACGTCGGTAGGTAGTCGCGCCTCTGTTGGTGCCCCCGGTAATCCGAGTCGGCTCCAGAGTTCGCTCGACGCTCGCGGAAGAACCGGCGATGACAGAATCGCGATGATACGCAGTGCTTCTAGGCAGTCGCCGATCACGGCAGACGTCGCTTCAGCATCCCCAGCTTTGCTAAGTGCCCATGGCTGACGGTCTTCTATATAAGCGTTTGTAGCCCCTATGAACTCCCAAACAGCAGTGAAGCCAGATGAGAAGTTAAGCGACTCCATAGCCATCTCAAGTCTCTCTAGCGCCTGCACAGATGCCGCGGCCAATGGACCGTTCTCACGAGATGAGGGCGTAGCGGCGTCGCAGTAGGAGACCGCCATATTGAGTACACGGCTCGCCAAGTTTCCAAAGTTATTCGCAAGGTCAGCGTTGTAGCGCGTCACCATCTGCTCAAACGAGAAATCGCCGTCCGGGCCAAAATGCTGATCGACTAGAAAGTGATACCTAAATCCATCGGAGCCAAAGGTCTCAACAAGATCAGCAGGTGCAATCTGGTTCAAGCGCGTCTTGCTCATGCGCTCGCCGCCGACCATAAGAAACCCGTGAGCGAATACATGCTTTGGAGGCTCAAGCCCCGCTGCCATCAACATCGCTGGCCAGAACACGGCATGAAATCTCAGAATGTCTTTGCCGATTAGGTGGTAATCCGCTGGCCAAACCTCAGCGAAACGATCAGGATCAGCACTAAAACCAACAGCGGTACAGTAATTAAAGAGCGCATCAAACCATACGTAGGTGACATGGTTCTCGTCCCAGGGAAGTGGAATTCCCCAAGTAATTGAGGTACGGCTCATCGAGAAATCGCGCAGTCCCTGCTTTATGAAACCGAGCACTTCGTTGCGACGAGACTCAGGCGCAACTGCCTCCGGGTGCTCTGCGTAGTAGTCAAGCAACCTCTGCTCAAAACGCGAGAGCCTGAAGAAATAATTCTGTTCTTTAACTCTCTCTACAGGGATGCCGTGGTCGGGGCAGTTGCCGTTGTTCAGGTCATCCTCAACGTAATAGGCCTCGCAGGGGACGCAGTAGAGCCCCTCATAACTATCTAATTCAATGAACCCGTTGTCATAGACGCGCTGCAAGAACTCTTGAACTGCCACACGATGTCGCGGCTCAGTTGTACGTATGAAGTCGGTGTTGGTGATGTCGAGCATGCTCCAAGCCTCGGCGAAGCGAAGACTGGTCTTATCTGCCCACTCCAGCGGCGAGAGCCCGTTCTTCTCGGCGGCCTGCTGAACCTTGAGTCCATGCTCATCGGTTCCGGTGAGGAAGACCACATCATCACCATGTAATCGGCGCCAGCGGGCCAGCGTGTCAGCCGCGACGGTCGTATAGGCGTGCCCAATATGAGGAACGTCGTTTACGTAGTAGATAGGGGTTGTCACATAAAACTTCTGGGCCACACGCCTACGCTACCGTTCTGACAGGCCCCGGCCCTGCCCGTGGGAGACTCTCAATCGAAGGATTTAACCGATGTTCTCGGAAATATTCAAGACGAAAGCGCAGAACTATGAGCGATAGTGGCATTGCCCGAAAGGTCGACAGGCTAGGGAGAGTCGTTCTTCCGGTTGAGATCAGACGATCCCTCGGAATCGAGGTCGGTGACCTAATTAATGTCTCAGTAGACGGCCAGCGTGTCGTGATGCGGAGGGTCTCTAGTGGATGCACCTTCTGCGACTCACCGGATCAGCTTCGAGAGTTTGCAGACCGACTTGTATGTGAGGCATGCGTGACACGCTTATCCGAGGGGCGATCGACCACCTAACCACTATTTAATTACGACTCTATTTAATTACGACTCTATTTATTCGCAGAGGTCTCTATTTACGCTGCGAAGCGAGCGCGAGTTCATATACCCGACGCTTTGGTACGGCGTGCATCTCCGCCACTGATGCAGATGCATCACGCAAAGACGCCCCAGAGGCCATCTCAGCACGAACAGCACTGAGAAGCGTGGCGTCATCGACCACAACCTCTATCTCCGCTCCTGGGCCAACCACGATTACGTACTCGCCGCGCGGCTCAGTAACTGCCATCCACTCAGCGGCCTCGCCGAGCGACAACCTCTTCACTTCTTCGTGCAGCTTGGTTAACTCGCGTGCTACGCAGCACGCGCGCTCCGGGCCACAAGCATCGGCTAGATCGGCGAGTGTCGCCGCTACGCGATTCGGCGCTTCATAGAGAACCGTTGGGCGGAGATCCTGAGCAATCGAGGAGAGTCTCGCTGCACGCTCTTTGCCGCGTCGAGGGATGAAACCCTCAAACGCAAAGCGATCAGCGGGGAAACCCGATAGCACTAGCGCCGCAAGCACGGCACTCGGTCCTGGTACGACCTCAATGTTTACTCCGGCAAGAACTGCTGCCTGCACCAAACGCGCACCAGGGTCACTGACCATCGGGGTGCCAGCGTCGGTGACGTATGCGACCCTCTCTCCAACGAGCATGCGCGCCACAAGACGCTCCGCTCGCTCATCCTCATTATGCGCATGCACACTTACAAGTCGACCGGCTGCAGCAATTCCTGAGTGGGTAAGAAGCCCTCGCGTGCGTCTCGTATCTTCGCATGCGATTACATCTGCACCTGCAAGTGCCTCCACAGCACGGGGAGATAAATCACCAAGGTTTCCAATGGGTGTAGCTACAACAATTAATGATCCGCTCACGACCTCACCTCAATTACATCGCCAATCGCTAGCCCCCAGGATTTAAAGGAACCGGCCTCAGCCTCAATCGCAAGTGATGAGCGCATTACCAAACGACTCAATCTTCCAGGCTTAAGAGTTGCGCTGTGAACTACTAAACCAGTGCGGTCACAGAATGCAACATCAATTGCAAATTTCATACCCACAGTGTGAACCTGCCTACAAGGCTTAATAACTAGCGCACCTTCGATTCCGTCACGCCCGAGGAGTCCCTTTCGGCGGGCGCCCCGAGTCGCGGGTACCTCAGCTGCGGCAATACTTACGAGATCGCGCATGAGCCACACGGTAAACCCCAAACCTCAGACGTTGAATCGAATCTCCATGACGTCACCATCGGCGACTACATATTCTTTACCCTCAACGCGCAGGCGGCCAACGTCTTTCGCCTGAGACCAGCCTCCGATCTCGAGGAGTTCATCCCAGTGCACTACCTCGGCTCGAATGAATCCTCGCTGCAAGTCAGAGTGGATCACACCGGAGCACTCGGGGGCTTTTGCCCCTGCCCGGAAGATCCAGGCACGAGTCTCCTTCTCCCCGGTTGTAAAGAATGTTCGCAGACCTAGCATTAGGAAAGCAGAGCGAGCGAGCCGCGGCACCACGCTCTCAGTAACCCCAAAATCTGCAAGCAGCGCAGCGCGCTCCTCGCCAACCGATGCGATGACATCTGGGTCGCCCTCAATCTCAGTGCACACCCCTAGAGCACCCTCGCCGAGAGGCGCTGCGATTGAGTCGATCTCGTCAATGCGATCGATCGGGACATCAACTACAAGAAGTACTGGCTTATTCGTTAGGAGAAAGACCGGGTCGAGATGCACGCGCTGTTCGTCATTGAGATCAGATCTCCAGATCGGTGTTCCCTCGCCAAGAATTGCGACTGCTAGTTCGAGCACCGCTATCTCAGCGAGAAGCGACTTGTCGCCCTTTGCAAGGCGTTGCTGCTTATAAAGTCGCTGCTCAACGGAGGCGAGGTCTGCGAGAACAAGTTCATACTCGATAGTCGCGAGATCATCCTCGGGGTCAACACCATCTGAGCGCAGTACGAAGCAGATCGCATCACAGTCGCGTAAGGTTCCTAGCAGTCGGCTCCCGAGTCCTTTGCCTGGCTCAGGAGCGAGCCCGGGAACGTAGGCAATCTCAAAAGTGGCGGGGACGAGCTTCTCAGTCTTCGACATTATGCCGAGCTGATCGAGACGCGCATCAGGCAGTTTCACGATCCCTACCGTGCGCTCCGAGGCTCCACCTACTGACATGCCAGTAAGCGCAGCGAATAAACGGTCATGCCCTGAATCGGCGAGGCCAACTAGCCCAAGATGCTCCACGCTTGACAGGGTACCGGCAGGAGACCCCAAACCCCCGCAGCGCAGGCCTCTGCCACCCCGAGGGGACGTGGCGCCTCCCTCTGGTCTACCATCCCCCATCCGCACAAGTGCCCCAGGAGTCAGTCGTGAGCAAGAAGACAAAAAAGCGCAAGTTACGAGCCCGTCGCAACAAGGCCAACCATGGCAAGCGACCCCTCGTCGGACGTCGATAACCTGACCTCACTTCGAGTAACCGCACCGCAGGGGCCCTCTCTATGACGGACCTTGTGTTGAGCACGACCTTCGAGCGGATCACAACGATCACGCTCAATCGCCCTGAGGCTAGGAATGCTCTCAGTTCGGCGCTACTGACTCAACTCTCGACTGCCATCAATGATGCAGAGGCGAGTGATGCTACCGACGTAATTATCTTGACTGGGGCAGATCCGGCTTTCTGCGCAGGTCTAGATCTACGCGAACTTGGTTCGGCCGAGATCAATCTTGTTGGTGGACGCGACTCAGCCGCGCTCAGCCCGTTTACCTCTCTCTGGAGTGCGACGAAACCTGTAATCGGAGCCATCAATGGAGCCTGTGTAACCGGCGGCTTTGAACTTGCTCTTGGGTGCGACATCCTTGTTGCCTCAGAACGCGCGACGTTCGCTGATACCCATGCACGTGTAGGCCTTGTCCCCGCAGGCGGAATGAGCGTCTTCCTTCAGGAGGCTGTTGGACTTCGGCGGGCAAAGGAGATGAGTCTCACCGGCAACTTCATGAATGCTAATGAGGCTCTGCGTGCTCACCTTGTCAATCGTGTCGTAGCGCATGACGACCTCATGCCGACCGCTATCAAGATCGCAGAAGACATCGCTAGCAACGATCAGAGAGCAGTCAGAGCTCTAAAGCGCCTCTACGACGCGAACTCTCAGATGACTGCTCAAGATGCACTACAAAACGAGCGTGAGACCTTTAAAAATTGGCGCTTTGATCCAGCCGAGATTGCACGTCGCCGTAGTGATGTTGTTGATCGTGGCAGAGGCCAACAGTCATGATCTGGTCTAACTCAAATGGCACTTCGCACTGCATCAGTGACAACGCAGAGATGAACACATAATGAGCAACGAGCGCTTTGATCTTCATATGAGCGACTCAGACGCTCTCATGTGGAATATCGAGAAAGACCCTCTCCTTAGGTCGACCATCGTCACTGTCCTCCTCTTAGACCGCGCACCCGACTGGGATGCCCTAGTAAAACGAGTTGATGCGGGGACCAAGACGATTGCTCGAATGCGTCAACGCGTCGCAACGCCGATGCTGCGGGTTGGGCCACCTATGTGGACAGCGGACACGCACTTTGACCTCGCATTTCACATGACCCGACTTAGGTCCTCTGACGGAACCATCGGCTCCGTGCTTGATATCGCGCGCAACAGTGCAATGGCAGGATTCGATCGAGCAAGGCCGCTTTGGCAGTACACAGTCGTCGAGGGGCTAGACGACGATCGCGCAGCGATGGTCCTAAAAGTCCACCACTCGCTAACCGACGGCATCGGCGGAATGAAGCTCTTGATGATGCTCTTCGATTTAGAGCGCGATGGGCAACCCCTATCAGGGCAGGAACCCGATGCAGTCTTGACCTCATTTGGAGCGCTTGACCTGATCACTGAGTCCATCAAACATCGACGCCGTCGAGCGGTTGGCATCGCGCGACGAAGCTTTGGCTCTGCGGGGAGCATCGGTCGCTCGGTACTGAGCAAACCAAAGGACACCGCTGTTGACGCAGGAAGGGCCATCGGCAGCGTCGCTCGTTTCCTGGAGCCTGCCACCAATCCCAAGTCGCCGATTATGGGGTCACGCACCCTTGCTCGATCGCTCGGAACGCTCGAGGTTCCGATGGACGACCTCAAGCGCGCGGCCAAGGCCACCGGTGGATCGCTTAATGACGCTTATGTCGCAGCGGTCCTTGGCGGATTAATGAAGTACCACCAATTCCATGGGGAGTCGCCCGAGTCGCTCAGAATGGTGATGCCGATCAGCATTCGCGATGAGGGCGCTGGCCTCGGCGGAAACCACTTCACGCCTGCTCGCTTCTTGGTCCCCATGACTATTGAAGACCCGACTCTGCGCATAGCGGAGGTTGGGCGCCTTAGCCGTTGGATACGCGATGAACCAGCAATCGCTCTCACCGATGCGCTGGCAGGGGTATTAAATCAACTCCCGACAACTCTGAGTACGGCCATTTTTGGGGCGATGCTCAAGGGGGCAGATTTTGTTACCAGCAATGTTCCAGGCGCCCCGATCCCTCTCTACGCAGCCGGCGCAGAGTTACAGCGCATGTACGCGTTCGGTCCGCTATCTGGAGCAGCTGCAAATCTCACACTGCTCTCTCACTGCGGCACCGCCTGCATCGGAGTCAACGTCGATGCAGTAGCTGTCCCCGATATCGAGACATTTCTAAAGGCTCAACGCGAGTCGTTTGCAGAGGTCTTGGCCCTCGGCGAGACCCCTCTTAGCTAGTAAAACTCGTCCCAACCCCTTAGTTAGAGGCGATTTTGCGTAGGCTCGGAGAGTGAGCATCGACACAAGCACTATTCGCATCCCATCTGTTTTACTTCCATCCGACGGACGCTTCGGCTCCGGGCCCTCCAAGGTTCGTACCGCTGGCATTTCAGCATTAGCTGATGCCGCTTCCACATACCTAGGCACAAGTCACCGCCAGCCAACGGTTAAAACAGTTGTATCCCGCCTACGTTCCGGTATGTCGCAGTTGTTCTCACTCCCCGATGGATACGAGGTATTACTCGCCAACGGAGGCTCAACACTCTTCTGGGATGCGGCGGCATTTGGATTGATTGAGCGGCGCTCCGAGCACCTTGTAATCGGCGAGTTCTCATCCAAGTTTGCGAAGGTAGCGCTCAATGCACCGCACCTTGAGAGCCCGAGTGTTATTGAGTGCGAGACAGGTAGCGTCCCGCCACTTCTACGCCCCGACTCCAGCATCGATACATGCGCTTTCCCACAGAATGAGACCTCCACCGGGGTTGCATGCCCTGTGATCCGTCCACCAGGAGATTCTCTGGTTCTTGTCGACGCCACCTCGGCCGCGGGAGGAGTGAGGTTCGATGCCAACGCCACCGATGTCTATTACTTCGCTCCGCAGAAATGCTTCGGCGGGGATGGTGGGCTATGGATTGCAACCTGTTCACCGCGCGCCATTAGGCGCATCGAGCAGATCGCCGCTTCAGGCAGATGGATGCCACCGAGCCTCAGTCTCCCATTAGCACTCGATAACTCGCGGGCCGACCAGACCTATAACACCCCCGCTTTGGCCACCCTCTTTCTCCTCGCAGAGCAGGTTGAGTGGATGCTCGAGCAAGGCGGCCTCGAGTGGGCAGCGGGTCGTTGCGACCAGTCGGCAGCCACTCTCTACGGATGGGCCGAAGCAAGCGACTTTGCAAGCCCGTATGTTCGCGACCCAGGGTCACGCAGCACTGTGACAGGAACCATTGATTTTGTCGACTCTGTTGATGCTGCTGAGATCGCAAAAGTGCTTAGAAACAACGGAATTCTCGATACTGAGCCGTATAGAAAACTTGGTCGCAATCAACTAAGGATCGCTATGTTTCCCTCTATCGAGCCGTCAGATGTAGAGGCGCTTACCGCGTGCGTCGAGTACGTCGTCGAGGCGTTAGCGACTGCCTAATCTGCTTTTCGTACTCGGAGAGCACCGAGTCAATGCGCTCGAAGATGGCGCGATCCTTGGGGTGAGTGGCGGAGGGCGCAGTACGACTAATCCGATTGTTCACGATTCACTCCTTCGGGTCAGCTAATTGGTTCTAATGGTTTGGGGCGACCAGAGCATCGCGCACGACGCGCGTCAAGTGGTGTCAATCAACGCTGTCGGTAAATTTTTTAAAACATCGTGCACTCTTTGCTCAATCAAGTGCCATGATTCCACGCATGACAGCACTCCTAGTTCACGGAGTACCGGACACCACCTCGTTGTGGACCCCACTACGCGCGCTGCTAACTGATTTTGAGATCGAGGCAGCCGCTTTGCCAGGATTTGGTTGTGATCTGCCATCTGATTTCGGCGGAAGCAAAGACGACTATGCCCAATGGCTAATCGAGCGCATCGAAGCAATCGGCACACCTGTTGACCTCGTAGCGCATGACTGGGGAGCGATACTTGCGCAGCGCCTGGCTCAAATCCGGCCCGATCTGCTGCGCAGCCTGGCGTTTGGGAGTGGTCCGCTCGATGAGACCTATGTGTGGCACGACACCGCGCAGGCATGGCAGACACCTGAGGTTGGCGAGGCGGTAATGGAGGGGATTCTCTCAATGTCGCCAGAGGATCGAGCATTGATCCTTGAGGCCGGCGGCGCCCCGCCCGCTCTCGCTCGGGAGCAGGCTAAGAGTTGGGACTACAGAATGAGCGCCTCAATTCTTGGGCTCTATCGCTCGGTCATTGACCCGGAATCGATCTGGCCTCAACTCAACTCCCCAGTTGGCTGCCCTACTCTCGTCTTATGGGGGGCTGACGACGTCCACGCTCCGCCAGAGTTTGGGGTGCGCGTAGCGACGCGCATCAATGCCGAGCTCCTCGTCTTCAATGGCTGTGAGCACTGGTGGCCATGGGCTCGCGCACAGGAAACCTCCGAGGCCCTTAGAAGACTCTGGGGCGAGATCTAAACCGTATCCATACCGCTGTTTTCAGCTCACGTTTCTAGAGCACGCTCCTAGCGAACGCTACTAACGCACGGACCGGCGTCGCATACGTCGATAAATACCCCCTCAAAGAAGTACGCGACCTGGAGTCCAAGCTTCGGCTCGCCTCCACCTAAGCCATGGGGATCGGTACCTGCACGCGGCACCGTATTTGTCTTCGGTGGAGCCGGCGTATCGAAGTCCCACTCCACTAGTACCGAGCCTGTATACGGGAAGGAATTGATTCTCTCAATCCCCCACATCGGTGTTGTGTCCCATGATCTTCCAGGCAGCATGTTTGGCATATGTGTTGCGGCACCAACTGTACGCGCCATGTTCTCGGTTGTGATGTTGGCGACTTGATGATCGCCGAAGGCCTCAATTAACAGCACCTTGTGGGGCTGTGTTCCCGGTAGGGGATCATCAGTCATGTGTTGGGCATATCCATTCGACTCGCCACGATCCCAGAGCATCTGGACAAGTGCTTGCCCAAATATCTGGTCAAATACATCTGGGTAAGCAACGTTCGCTATGGCCCCAAACAAGTCGTAGTCAACGCTTCGAGTGAGGAGAGTTGAGTAGTTCATACCGGGCACGCCGAGAGCAGCGTGGCTCCACTCATTGGAGAGCGCAGTAGTTGCGCCCCCCATAATTCCGCCCTGACTATTTCCATTAAACACGAGCGAGTGGGGTCGGAAAGGCGAACCCATGTCGGTACCAACCTCAAAGGCTGGGTCAGTCATGAATCCTTCAGGGCTATTCAATAAGCGCCCAAGCACCTGAAAGTTCAGCATGCTCTGCTGAAGTCGATCTGGCATTGTTTTAAAGGTCGTGAAGTCGCCGAGCACATTAATAACGTTGGGGACATCCGCACTCGACATGCCGATCCAGTCAGTAGCGCACATCGTGTAATTAAAACTATTGGCAAGCGGCCCGAAAGAGTTCACCTGCGTTGATGAGCCCAACAGGCCGTGACCATAAACAAGGCTTCTGCCAGGATTAGCCTCTCCTGCAGCATTCACCGATATTCGAGGGATATTGCAGATAAAGCCGGCATTAAATACTCCATTTGCAGACGGGAGTGCATCCGGATCAGTCGGATCGTCATAGTTAAATGAACTCCCCGGAGCGCCAGTCCCTGTCAGATAATTCGGTACCTCAAAGGTACCGGTGACTCGCCTCAAAATATCTGCGCTTACATTCTCCTGAACACTGCTAACAGTGAAACCGAGTGTTCCATCGTCACCGAGTGGGTCAAAAGTCTCATCGCGAATCGAGAGTGACCGCTCGGTGAGGCTGCGCTCGCTAGCCACGGTAAAATCCCAAGCCAAGTACATGTCTTGTCTCAGCATCCCAGCAACGCTTAGTTGGGAAATCATTTGCTGCATGGCAGGGCGGCGTTGCTCTATCTCTGGGATAAAGGTTGGGACGATGTCTCGGTGCACGCGAAAAGCTCTATCTGGCTCGATGAGCGAACCATCCGACCTCCGCAGGTTACGAAGACCAACGATGTAGCGGTGCCCCTCTAACAGGTTCACTACCGGCCTGATTATCAAGAGCGGTACAGGGCCTGGGGTACCTGCCACATTTAACTCTGCAAATACAGGTACTTTCTCCCCTGATCCGGCATCAATCACCATCACCGGAGAGTCTGGAAGTAATGCACGCCCAAGAGCATCAATCTGAGGTTCGTCAGTTCGGGCGAGATCAAGCCCTGGGACCTCTACGAGTATCTCTGCTCCTGGCGAAAATCCATCGCTGCGATTCCATTCAGTTGGGTCTATATGCACAGAGTCTTTATTCGATGGCATCGATGCAATATCAAAATTAACTCTTCGACCTGTGTCTGTAGCTGAGTCTTCAACGGTATACGCATCGCTTGGGAAAGGAAGCAGGCAGCGTTCTTGACCAAGCGTTTCGCAGCGCTCGGCATTAGTTACATCAATGCTTGGCTCCCACGAGAGGGCGATACGCCTAACAACATGGGCACTATCTAGAGCTGTGTCGGCCTCGGCCACTAGATAAGTAACACCGGGGAGAAAGTCAGAAGCAACAAGCGTGGCCGAGAGAGTGTCGCCATCTGCAGTAAATCGATCGGTGATAGAGGTTGACCGCGTCTGTGAGCCCGTCTCAATGCGAACCTGAACGCTCGACGGATCCACTCCTGGTATCTCAATCGTAACCGGCACAGTGGAGATAGCGGTATCAAGTTGCGTGCGGTTCTCGGGTGCGCTGAACCACATTGGCCCATCACTATCCCCGGCGTTCGTGAGCGAGAGGACATAGAACTGACACCCCGATAGAGAGAGAAGACTCACGAGCATTACTGGCACGATTACGCGCCACGATCTTGTCCATGCCTTCATTAAAATTTCCCCCATATTTCGAAGTGGAACCAACGGACCGACCGCTGCCTCCCACACGTTAGTAGGAAGAAATAGCCCACGTATCGCAGGTCTCCACTAGGTTTCGACCATGCAAGAAGACGCAGAACTAATTCTCAAGAAAGTCCTCATAAAGTCACGGCGCTGGCGCCGAGGGGATGTCTTTATCTTCTCTGACCGAATCGTCACAACGACCCAAGAAGAGAGCCGCACGCTGAAGATCGAGGGCCTAAAGCGAATTGCTCGATCTAAGAAGGTCTTCACTGGGCTGCGTTTAACTATCGACGGCGACGAAGGGCGGCTCGAGATTCGCGGACTGACATCGGCCAACGCGGCAAGGGCCCAGTCGATCATTAGCCGGATAGCGCGTGCCAGTCAGGAATAACTGCAATTACGGATGCCCTAACGAATCGAAGCCTTGATCCGAGATCTTATGGGGAGGCGGAGCCATGGGGTCGTCGTCGCATTTGTCACACTCTCAGACTCGACCCGCAGCACTAGGGCTATTAGACATACTCTTACTGTCGGATAAATAATTCCGGAACTACTTGAGGACTCAGATCATGGCAGGACGAACCGCTAGCCACCGCGAGACTCACCGTCACGAACGCGTCGGTTGGTTGAGAGCCGGAGTACTCGGCGCTAATGATGGAATCGTCTCTACGACGAGCCTTATGATCGCCGTGGCTGCAAGCGACGCCTCACGTGGAGCGATTCTTGTTGCTGGTATTGCAGGGCTTGTTGCTGGGGCAGCATCGATGGCGCTCGGAGAGTACGTATCGGTGAGCAGCCAACGTGATACTGAGCGTGCAGACATCGCTCGTGAGACTCTTGAGATTGAGGCGAGCCCCGAGCACGAGCTTGAGGAACTTGCCCAGATTTATGTCTCTCGAGGTATTACACCTGAGACAGCACATGAAGTTGCCTCGCAGCTCATGGCTGCAGACCCAATCGGAGCGCACCTCAGGGACGAACTTGGGATTTTTGAACACACTCGAGCCCGACCCGTGCAAGCATCGGTCGCCTCGGCTGTTGCATTCTCGGTTGGTTCAGGGGTGCCAGTCCTCGTAATGGCCCTACTCAGCAAGGATGCAACAGCTGCTGCACGGGTCATTACAAGCGCAATCGTTGCATTGTTGATGCTCATAACTCTAGGAGCACTAGGAGCAAAACTCGGGGGTGCCAAACCGACGAGAGCGGCTACACGCGTCGTCATGGGCGGAGCGATCGCTATGGCCGCATCTGCGCTAGTCGGTAGCCTGCTCGGAACTGCAGTTTCTTAAGCGCACTCTTCTATTGAGCTAGCGGGTAAGTACCTCAGAGCCGCTCTCAGTTACAAGAATTGTGTGCTCGAACTGAGCCGTGCGAAGCCCGTCTTGCGTGACCGCAGTCCAGCCATCAGACCAAATCTTCTCTCTATGGTCACCAATGGCGATCATCGGTTCAATGGTGAAGACCATGCCAGGCTCCATCGGCGTAACGAGTCGCGGTTCGTAGTAGTGGAGCACTGAAGGCTCGCCGTGAAACTGTTCGCCGATCCCGTGCCCAACAAACGTACGTATTACCGAGAATCTGTTCTCTGTTGCATGGCCCTCGATGGCGCTCCCTATATCGGAGAGCGGTCGTCCGGGCATTACCGCGTCGATAGCGAGCTCCAAGCATTCGCGCGTGACCTCAACGAGTCGGCGTGAACCTGCGTCAACATCACCGACCAAAAATGTAGCGTTTGTATCTCCATGCACACCGTCGATATATGCAGTCACATCAATATTGAGAATGTCCCCATTCTCCAACGCCCGATCATCTGGGATCCCGTGGCAGATCACTTCATTTACCGAGGTACATACACTCTTTGGGAATCCGCGGTAGTTAAGAGGACTCGGGTATGCGTTTCGGGAGATAGTCGCTTCATGAACAGCAATATCAATCTCGTCAGTGGTGATACCTGGGGCTACTAGCGCGCCGGCCTCACGAAGTATCTCGGCGGCGATACTGCAGGCCCCTCGCATGCGCTCAATTACATCTAGAGACTTCACCGCTCCCTCCCTAATTGGAGGGGGATTACCAGTCTCGGCATACGGCGGACGCGGAATTAGCGGAGGGACGCTCCTCATCGGGGAGATAAACCCTGGCGAGAGGTGCTTCTCTATCGGCTTGTGGCAGCGCTTGTACTTCTCGCCGCTTCCGCACCAGCAGGGATCATTTGACTTCAGCACCACAACTCCGTCTTTTGCATCTGAGGACACAGCGTAGGGCGTTTGCGCCCCTAGGCTCGGGTGCAATGACAACAATTCGCGCCGCCGATCTAAGGCTCACGCTGCCTCAGACGGCTCCAAGAATCTATGTGGCTCCAGAGAATGAAGAATGGCACAGAGGCGCAGAATCGATGGACTGCCTAGCCGTTGACCCAGCGGATGCAGATCTCCATGTCACCAGAGTTGCACCACTCAATGCGGATTTGATGCGCATTGCCCCGCCGATGCTCTTGATTCTTGGGAGAGCACCGCGGCGCCCATTAATCGCAGCTGGCTACAGCGTTGAGCGAGTTGTGGCGCGCAGCGGGGCTCACGGCCCGCGACTCGCCTTTCCGATCGGGAACACATCGGCTGCGCGGTACGCTCTCAATACCACACGCCCTACCCGCAGTGCCGTCGACTCTGCGCGTACAGCCATTGTTCGCGCTGCGCTACGGGTTGGGTACGCTCCAGCCGATTCAGTCGTAACGATTGCCACGCGCACGCCCGGTCCACCGTTCCCAATAGCGGCCGCACAGCATTTAGGCGCAGATGCAAGCGGGGGCTGGATAGCGTGGTTCGGCGACGGCGATGACCTGCAGCGCGTTGTCTTCCATGCATTTCCATATGGCAGCGATGTGCCTACAACAGTCGTGAAAATTTCACGCGTGCAAGACAATGCTCTCGCCTTCGCTGCCGATGAACGCGGGCTTGGCCTACTCAACAGTAAGGCCCCAAAATCTGCATCAATGGCCCCTAGAATCCTTGGGAGATTCGAGGTGGAAGGGCTCTCTGGATCTGTGGAGACTGCGGCACTTGGCGCAACGCTAAATCTCGTGCTTGACGAAGGCGAGAGCCCAAGCGCTCTGGCACACATCGAGCGAGTATGCGATTGGCTGATCGCTATGGGCGCAGAGTCAGCTGGCCCGAGTAGCGACCTCGCCCCAGAGTTAGAGCGCATCTCGCGAGATATTCTCGGCGCGTACGCAGAGTATGGAGTCTCAGATGCACTACTTGCTCTACTCAAATCTGCACCTGCAGTACTCGCCCACCGAGACCCTGGCTCTTGGAATATTGCAGTTAGCGGCGAGCAGTTCTGTGTTCTGGATTGGGAGTCAGCCGCATACCCCTCGATTCCGCTCTGGGACCTTGCATATTTTCTGAGTGATGCTTACAGCGCTCTCGACGGACCAGCAGACGCGGATACAAAAGTTGATCGCATCGCAGCACTCTTCAAAGGAGAGCATCCCCGAAGCGGTGACCTCATGGCCCAGCTTGCTCGCGGAGCAGCGGCGATGGGCTTGCCTAGCGAAGCAATTGGAGCAGCAGTCGTAACCGGTTGGCTTCACCACGGCAGATCGCTAGCAGTTCGCGCAGAACGCTCTTCAGGCAACGAAGTTATTGAGGGGCTAATTAATCGCGTGGCGAAAGCCTGGTTAGTGGATCCGAATCTCGGATCTACTTGGTCTCCCTAACTTCATCTCTCCTCGCAAACACCCATTTACGCAGAGCGCTTGGCGTTACGAGTGCTGCACCAGCACGACTTCGCGTTCGAAGCGACTGGCGAGAATTGCGAAACACTGCTGAAAGCGCTGACCTTGCGGATGGATCAGCGGCGATCACAGCCTCCCAAGCCAGTCTCCGCTGAACATCAACTAAAGAATTCTCTAGAACAATGCGCTCAGAGGCCGATAGATCATCCCGTAATTGCGTCTTAGAGAACAACGCGACTCGACTGGCAAAGGACGCCAAGCGATCCGAGGTGAGGTTACCGCCCCACTGTCGGTACTCAACTAGGGGCTCAACTACTGCACCTGCAACGCAGCCCGAGAGGATCATCCGAATCCAGAGGTCCCAATCTGCACCGATTCGCAAATTCTCGTCATATCCGCGATTTTCAATCCATGCTGATCGCTTCACCGCAGGATTCACAATAAAGCACCTCTTCAGAATTTCCTCACGCTGTTTGTGTACCGGAAATGTATGGGTTTCATTGAAGAAATTCCTTAAGAACTCACCGTCCTGAGTGAGAACGTCATCGTGGGTGATGATGTCGAGGTCTGGTCGCTCGATGGCGAATGCGTTAAGAGCCTCAATGCGATCGCTGAAAGCAACATCGTCAGCATCAAGAATAACGACATAATCGCCTGAAGCTGCGAGTACCGCAGCGTTTTTTGCCGAACTCTCGCCGCGATTCGCTTGACGTAGTAATAAAATCTGATCCAAGAAGGGGGCAATTGCGCGATCAAAATCATCTGTTGATCCGTCATCAACAACAATAATTTCTAGTGCTTGCATACTCTGAAGAAGGCACGATTCAATAGCCTGAGGAAGATAAGCCGCTGCGTTGTACACAGCAATTATGACGGAGAACGTTGGGGATAACCCGCTCGGAATTTCGATAGTAGGCGCGGGGGCTCGGAAACTCCATGGGACCACTATGCGCGTCCCCGAAACCAGTTATCAAGGCGCCCTTCAAAATCCTGGACCCCTATGTCATGGACCATGGCTCGCGGAATTTGGAATGGATTAGTTCGCCGAGAGACCAATCCAAAAACCGTTCGACATGCGAGCAAGTACCCGGCCTCTCTAATAGCAGCCTCGCTATCGTCATCAAATGCGCCATCGTTGCCATATGGGAATGCAAACTCAACAACAGACTCTCCAGTTGCATCAGTAAGCAGGCGTCGAGACTCAATGAGCTCATGACGTTTAGCCTCTGAATGTAATGAAGGCATCAGAGGGTGGCTAAGAGTGTGGGATCCGATTGTCATTCCGGGGATTCGAGCAAGGCTCTGAATCCCATCCATCCCCGCAAGACGATGCCGTTCACAGGTCTGGATTTTCGTACCCAAGTGCAGGGATAATGCTTCGATTACAGGCGCTATCTCCTCAGGAGGACGAACTCTAAGCCTCCTGTTTAAAGCTTTATGGGCCCGCATACGCGCCTCGACGGTACGGAGATCGGCACGCAGACGTTGACCACCAATTACTACTTCAAATGGATCCTGCGGTGCACTTCCATCGTTTAGGTCAAGTATGAGGTGCTCTAATGAATCCCACCAGAATTCGCCTTGGCCATCGAGTGCTATGCCGGTGATGAAGAAGCTCGCCGGGAGCCCCGCAGCCTCCAGGATGGGTGCGCCTACCTCTCCGTTGTCGGCGTAACCATCATCGAAAGTAATCGCTACCCGAGGACGCTTACTGCGCGACTCTGATCTCAATTGAATCTCGCGAAGCGGAACAACTTCACAGCGTTCCTTCAAGACCGATAATTGAGATGCAAAATTCTTGGGGCTTACAGCAAGACCACTCGGGTCGGCTCCAGCCTCTGTTATCTGGTGGTACATGAGAACTAGCGATCTGGATCTCATAATTTTCAACTCGGGCGTCGAACTCGGGCAGTGACGAGCATCGGATAAGCCGGATCGAATACATCAAAATCTTGCGGCCTCATCTCCTCCGCCGAGATTCCCATCAAGAACGCAATCGAAGTGAGCACGTTGCCAAAACTCTCGACCTCAATCTCGGCTCCATCGCAGGATGCCTCAAGGAGCTCCTTCAATGCGAGCGGAGAGAACCTCGCCCGATCGGCATCTGCAGCCTCATGATCTATTTTTTGAATAAATGGCACAGTCAGAAGCAGCACCCCACCCGGGCGCAATGATGCATAGAAATTCCTTAATCCGGTCAACGGGTCCGTTAGATACTGAATTGTCTGAGGAGCCACGACGCAGTCAAAACTCTCTCTCGGCAGAACATCACGATCGTTAAGATCCGCCACGATTGTGGCGAGCATATTTCGAGGCTCTATATCAAGTATCTGAGTCTCCGTAATTTTTGCTCCATAGCGCGCGCTGAACACCGGTTCCTGCACCTCAAGCACGATCCCGTGCATATCTTTAGAGTGCCTCTCAAAGAACCTGTTTAGGTATACGCGATCTATCGCGGTTCCACGATCGCTCCCCCACCTTGCACTAAACGGACGCGTTCTGCGCATTGTGCCCCACCTAACGGGAGCGATAATTCTTCTACCCCTGCGCCAGTTATGGAGTCGCCGCGCTTGGCGTTTCACAGGATACGGGAGTTGCCTCAGTTCATCTTTGAGTCGCTCTCGCGCTGTCATAAGTTCCTCATCTCCGTAAATCCCTTCCGCATACAGTCTGCGCTAATTCTGCGATACGCGAGCGGATCTTCAACCAATCAAAGTTCTCTCCCTGAAGAGCGGCCCCAGCCTCAGTCATCTCAATCCGCTTTCCTGCATCACTAAGAAGCAAATCACATGACACTGCGAATGCTTTGGCAGAATCAGCGATCTCGCAATGCACGCCACTAATTAGCGAGAGCCCCTCACAGCCAAGGCTCGTTGTGACAATCGGAAGACGATTCGCAAGGGCCTCGAGGATCTTGATGCGCGTGCCAGCCCCTATCCGCAGTGGAACCACAGAGACATCGGCACTCGCTAATTCTGCCTCGATGTTCTCTACTTCGCCGACAATTTCGACGTTAGGCCTTGCTAATTCACGGACCTCAGGGCCAGCGCGCCCAACGATACGAATCCTGACCTCAGGTCGCAACTCCTGGAGGATTGGGAGCACTTGCTCTACAAGAAAACGTGACCCGTCAATATTGGGCTCATATGTTTGAAGACCTATAAAAACAAGTGCTCCACCCTTACCATCAACTAGCCGCTCAGGGTGCCCGACCGGGTTTTCAGGTGCCGCATACCCATTCTCAATTACGTAGGTCTTCTCCCCACCGAGAACCGCACGATCCTGCTGACTACAGACAATCACACCATCCGTATGCAGAGATGCCATGCGCTGCGTGCGACGCCAGCGCCTTATATCAATGCGGTCCAACTCGCGGACAATAGCGAACCTTATTGAGGCTTTTAGATTGCGCAGCCGCGGAGGCTCTTGAGCCGTGCGACTCGTAAGCATTTTTTGATCCTCGAGGTTGTCCAGGTCGACAATGCAAGGCGTATTCGCAACTTCTCCGATTGCGGCCCACGCATCTAGGTGGCTCCACCAAATTAAGTCATATCCGTTGGTTAGTTCCTTTGATACCGCGGACCTAGCGCCAGACCAATCACGCCATGCAACGCGTCGTGGTAATCCACTCACTATCCAAGGGATAACTCCACGCAGGGAGGCGCTTGGGATGGGTACATGCGCTACGACCGTGCGATCTACAGGCTCGCCTATCGGGGCCCGGTACTCTTGCTTCGCCCCGTCAACACTGCTCTCATCATCATCTCCAGGGTGCAGGATCATCAGGTCAACTACACCGGCCTCGGAGAGTCCGCGCAGCATATTGGCGAGCCGTATTCGGTATCCGGTGCGCTCAGGCCATGGGATTTCATCGGCGATGCAGAGGATCCGGAGTGGCGCAATTTTGTTCTCGTCACGCTGCACTAGTTCGCCTACTCCCGACACATTTTGGTCTACTCCATAGTCTCTTCACACCGCTCCCCGCAGGAGATGTAACCCCAAACTTTTAGTTGCGCTTATGACTGGTGGCGACTACTTATGACCCCGGATACAAATACACTCAATTACTGCTAATCGATAAGCAAAAAGCGTCCAGAGGCGGGCACGGAGAGCCTACTCTTGCGAGATCGCTACCCCGACCGAGGACAAATGACAGCGCCGAGCCCCAACACGCCAGTTGAGTCCGTCTTGGACGGGAAGAAACCGCCGTCGTTAATGACGGCTTGGCGCGAACTAATTCTCTACAAAGAGGTGGTTTGGTCGTTCGCCGTGCGAGGAGTGCGCGTTCGTTACAAGCAGGCAGCTCTCGGCATCGGCT
Source organism: Bifidobacterium breve (assembly GCA_945907055.1). Classification (GTDB taxonomy): domain Bacteria; phylum Actinomycetota; class Acidimicrobiia; order IMCC26256; family IMCC26256; genus IMCC26256. The sequence continues at coordinate 24,636 of CAMDSG010000003.1, forward strand.
GGGCAGTTCTTCAACCACTTGCATTTCTCATAATCTTCATCCTTTTCTTCGGTGGTGTCGTCAAAGTCTCTGGTGGAGGGACGAGTTATGCAGCATTCGCACTCTCAGCGCTTGTCCCATGGCAATTCATCGCCTCGGGAATATCGTTCGGCGCTAACGCTCTAGTTAATGATGCCGACCTGCTCCGCAAGGTCTACTTCCCTCGCGAGGCACCTATTTTTGGAGCGGTACTCTCAGTAATCCCAGACCTTGGAATTGGGCTCATCCTTGTACTTCTTGCAACTCCTTTCACAGGGGCTCACCTCACATGGACGCTTGTATTCGTACCTCTGCTCTGCCTTGTTCTAGCAATCATTCCCCTAGCTGCGTCGCTGCCGCTAGGGGCTATGAATGTGTACTACCGCGACTTCAGATACCTGTTGCCATTCGCTCTGCAACTTGGATTATTTGCAAGTCCCGTCGCGTACCCGGTAACGCGTGTCTCACCCAACCTAAGGCCTTGGTACGCACTGATAAACCCTGCAGTAGGCCCGCTTGAGGGTTTCCGCAGAGTCCTTGCTGTCGGTACCACCCCTGATTGGGGACTCCTTGGGATAAGTACCGCGAGCGCTCTGGTTTTGCTTCTAGTTGGGTACAAGTGGTTCAAGTCTCTAGAGCGTGAATTCGCGGACGTCGTCTAATGGCCTACGCAGTCAAGTTTGAGGATGTCTCCAAACAGTTTCGCAAGGGCGGTGCACGTTATGAACACTTTGGCACCAGAGTGCTCTCCGCACCGCGACGCGCCCTAAAAAGAGCAAGCGGTCAGCAGGAGCCATCACGGGGAAAACTCGCACTTGAGAATGTCTCTTTTGAAGTTCCTCAAGGAGAAGCATTCGCGCTCGTCGGGCCAAATGGTGCCGGAAAATCAACAGCACTTCGTTTGGTCTCACGCATCTCCCAACCTACCGGTGGAGTGCTGCGGGTACGGGGACGGGTCGGCGCCCTCATTGAGGTCGGCTCGGGGGTCCACTTCGAGCTCACCGGCCGCGAGAACATTTGGTTATACGGAAGCATTCTTGGCCTAAGTCGCTCTGATATTCGCTCACGTTTCGACGCCATAGTTGAGTTCTCCGAATTAGGAGACGCTATCGATACGCAGGTCAAGTACTACTCGAGCGGCATGCAGCTCCGGCTTGGATTCTCTGTCGCATCACATCTTGAGCCAGATATCTTCGTCGTAGATGAGGCGCTAGCAGTTGGCGACATTAACTTTCAGGCTAAGTGCGTAGACCGAATGACGCGCTTAGTGCGTGAAGGCACAACACTAATCTTCGTCTCTCACCACCTACCCGCCATGGAGGCTCTCTGCACGCATGGCGTAATGCTCGATCAGGGCACAGTGCAGATAGAGGGTTCAGCCAAAGAAGTTCTCGCCCACTACATCAAAGAGATGGAGAGTCGAAGAGACGTTACGCGACTCGAAAACAACGATGGTCAGGTTCGGATCGTCTCTGCAACCTGCCATGCTCCAGATGGATCGGAGAGATATTCATTCAGTCCCGAGGAGGGGCTTGAGATAAGGCTTAAATTCGAGAGCGATGAACCCCTCAAAGAGCCGCATATCGTGATCGGAATCACCGATGGCCGACCGGGTGGACTCATTGAAATTTCAATGCTCGACGACGGCTCTGCGCCCGAGGCAGTGGGGCGCGAGTTCGAGGTGAGGTGCCGTATTGAAAGCCTGCCTCTCCGACCGCGTCTCTATGAGATTTGGTGCGATGTGGTTCCCCAGGATGGCTATGGCAGCCTCATGGACTGGATGCAGGTTGCTGGGTTCCGAATCGATGCGCCTATCGGAGACGGGAAGAAGGCCATCGTTAATGCCGCTACCGCTGGAGCCATTGCGGTTCCTTACCACTGGGATGTTCGCACCTAAGTAGCCCCAATTCGAATCAGCTACTTAGTTGAGCGTTCGAACCGCTGGTCTCCAACTCCAACCCAGTAATTGCGATCATGCGAACGCATTCGTGAACCCGCCATCTCTGGAGAGATGACCGTAAAGGCCGCCTTTAAACGCTCCCTCCGTGGCTGAGCAGAGTCAGCAGCGACCCTCTTAGCAATCTGACGGGCTCTACTATCCCCTGCGATCAATGCGGAGCGCATCTCGGCGCGACTACTGCGGCGCATCTCAGCTGCAATCCTCGACCTAATTGCTTCGCGCTCGATATTGGATAAGCGGACGTCCTTGAGCGTCTTGCTCAATGTTGCAACCCTGCCGTCATACATCGCTTGGCGGCTCGAACTCATCGATGATGCGTGCATCACGTAGACCCCGAGTGGCGCATCGATACATCCGACTTTCCCACCATCGAGAATTAGGCGGATCCAGCACTCCCAGTCGGTCGTGTATTTAATCTCGGGGTCAAACCCACCGAGGCGCAGCATGGTCTCTCTCCTAACAACTACCTGACCAAAGACGAAGTTGTGATCAAGAATCTCAGCACGCTGGGAATCAACTGCGAAGATATTTCCAGTGTTATAAGCGCGCCCGACGACTCTCCCATTTAATTCGATTACAGCGTCAGTGGTTACTAGGTCGAGGTCCGGGCGCTCAATGAGTACCCGTTGCATGGCAGCCAGCCTCCCCGGTAGGAAGCGATCATCCGCGTCGATAATTGCGACAAATTCACCGGTAGCGGCTTCGATGGCCGCGTTCTTCGCCCTGGCCTCGCCCCCGTGCTCGATTCGGATAAGGCGCACTCTCTCGCCGAACTCAGAGAGGGCTCCTGCAAGGTCGTCGCTCGACCCATCGTCGCATACGACAATCTCTAGTGGTGAGGGTGACTGTGCAATTACCGAACGGATCGTTGCTCCAATAGTTTTTGCAGCCTCAAATGCCGCAATCACGATCGAGATCGTCGGAGCATTCGAGAGCGACTCGGACCTATCTCTCTCTGGGGCTAGCAACTGCGACATCTCTCAATCGTAGGCCTACGCACACTGCGACTCTCTGGGTTCAGGGCCTAATCGTTCCCTAATTGCTACCGAGTGTTTGCCGTGCTTACGAATCCCTCGGCCATAAGGATCTTCACCACTACTCAGATCAGAGTCTCTCCGCCGCTAATCTTGTTCTCCATGCCCCTCACCGGAATGCGACTAACTGCGTTCACAGACTCCGACCAGGTGGGTGGGGCAGAGATATCGCTCGCAAATCTCTTGGGGGCACTAGATCCAGGGATCCAGATCAGCGTGATGGGGACCGACGAGGCTGTCGTGCGGAGAATCTCCTCCACCCGTCGCGACGCATCAACAATTTTGGTCCCGAGCATCAGCGGAGTCCGTGCCCTTCGAGCGATTCAGGCCACACGTCGCGCCCTTAAGGCAGATCAATGCGACATCCTCCACCTGAGTCTCTCCACTCCTTGGGCATGTCGCTACGCGATACTTGCAGCAGCAAGCATTCCGCGGATTAAGAGTGTTGCTGTCGAGCAACTCGTGATGCCGCTACCAACTAGACGCGTACGTTTCTTAAAGCGATGGTTAAGCAAGACACTCGCCGCTCATATCGCCGTGGGTCGCGCATCCGCTAGCGGCCTTGAGGAGGATGCAGACCTACCTAGAGGCTCAATCCTCACCATTCATAACGGTGTACCGATCCCACGTAACGGGCAAGACAACCCGCCGCGCTCGCGAACCACGCAAACCAACACTCTCAGCGACAGGAAACAAATAGTCACCCTCGCCAGGCTCGACCATGTAAAGGGTCTAGATCTTCTTCAAGATGCATTGGTCGAGTTACCAAACGTCTACGCAGTCGTTCTCGGCGAGGGTCCCGAACGCGCAAACCTCGAGAAAAGGGCTATCGAACTGGGCCTGAATGAGCGCTTCACCCTCCTAGGCTGGAGCGATGACGCACGATCAATTCTCGATGATGCTGACCTCTTCGTTCTCCCATCAAGGGCCGAGGGGCTACCCCTATCAATCTGTGAGGCAATGTTTGCAGAGCTAGCAGTAGTAGCCTGCGATGTTGGGAGCGTGCGAGAAGTAGTGGAGCATGGCGTCACAGGATTGGTCGTACCTGCGGATGATTCGTCCGCTCTAGGAGACGCCATCGCCTCCCTGCTAGCAGATGAACCGCTACGTAGATCAATGGGGAGTGCTGGGTTAGCAGTAGCCACCGCCGAGTTCACCGCAGAAGCAATGGCGCGAAAATACGAGGCCATCTACTCTCAGATTCTGAATTCCTGATGGAGATAAATGACGTGAATTTACCTATAAGGCCACTCTTCGTAAACGAAAATATAGGTGGCCATGCAACCATGCACATGGCCATACGCGCTGCCCTTACATCTCACCCTGCAGTAAGTGCTCAATTCTTAGATTTACCTAATGCAGGGCTTCTTAGAAGGTTCGGGGCCATCCAGATACCTGGTTTGGCTAGGGAAGACTTTGACCTACAGGCTTTTCGCATTCAACTCAGCAACAGTGCTCACATTCAACGGAGGCTCCGTAGCTGGAGAAATCCTTACGATGTGCTGCATGTTTACTCTCAAAATGTCGCGCTACTGAGCAGCAAGGCACTCGCCGGGCGGCCATCGATAGTGGCAACTGACGCGACCGGGGAGCAAGGCGCAAGACTCATCCCAGAGCGACGCGCAGGCAAGGGAACTAAGTCTCGTATCGCTCTCACAAAACTATTTGAAAAAAAGGTCTACGAATCGGCGACGCTTGTAATTGCTCAATCGGAGTGGACTGCTAATTCACTACGAACCGACTACGGAGTTCCTGATGAACGAATCCGAATTGTTCCATTCGGTATTACTGTCCACGAT
>CAMDSG010000004.1 GCA_945907055.1 Bifidobacterium breve
AGACCGCACATATGGAGTTGGCTGAACCCGGCATCGGCGTTGCGTTTGATGCGTGCATCGAGCGTGGTGCAACAAAGGTCGTAGTCTGCCCATTCTTTCTACTCCCGGGAAACCACTGGCGAGTTGATATCCCAGCCCTAACCCAAGAGGCTGCGACACGCCATCCAGGAATCGAGTGGCTTGTGACCGCTCCAATCGGCCTACATTCCCTCATGAGCGAGGTTCTTGCTGCAACTGTAGAGGGGTGTATCAAAGCTGCATCTGGTGACGGAGAACGCTGCAAGGCATGCGGCGCTGAGCCCGATGCCGCCTGTACGTGGAGATAACAAGTCGTAAAGCGCTGCCAAGCACCCGGTCAACGGAGTACACGCTCAGACGTGACTGCGCTCTCCCTTAGCTAGGAGCACCCTGAACGATCACTTCCCCGTCTCGGATAATTGAGATTGCTTGTGTCGGGCAGCCCTGCGCAGCGAGAATTACTTTCTCCTCCGGAGAACCGTCAATACTCGTGACGATTGCTACCCCATCGTCGTCGAGGTCAAATACATCGGGGGCCCAGAACGAACAGTTCCCCGAGCCCATGCAGATTTCACGATTGATCTTTATCTCTAATGCCATGAATTTTAATGCCTTTCAGCGGCGCAGTTACGCGCATTGCGTTTTTGGATTCGTACCTTTTCTCTATTGGATTTCTCTACTGCTTCTTTAGGATCGCAAGCACCGCTTCGTGCAGCAGCCCATTAGAACTAACCGCGTTTCCACCCGCAGGTGTTGGAACCCCTGAGTGGTCAGAGAAGCGCCCTCCGGCCTCCTCAATAATCGGTTGTATCGCAGCGAGGTCCCAGAGATTTACTATTGGCTCGACTGCGATATCGGCGGCGCCCTCAGCGACGAGCATGTGCTGCCAGAAGTCACCAAAACCCCGGGTCCGCCAGACTGCATTAACAAGTGCAAGGAACTGCTCTCCAAGCCCGAAGGCCTCCCACCATGGAAAGTCTGCGTAGCAGAGCTGCGCATCAGATATATCTGCAACACCTGAGACGCTGAGTCTGCGTCCATCGCAGTAGGCGCCCTCTCCACGCGCTGCCCACCAGCGTCGCGGCATCGCAGGAGCGGAGACAACCCCAATATCAACTACACCGTCTCGCTCTAGTCCTATCAAGGTTGCCCAGATTGGAATCCCTCTCATGAAATTCGCAGTTCCATCTATCGGATCGATAATCCAGCGGCGCCCAGAGTCTCCCTCGGCCCCAAACTCCTCACCAAGAATCGCATCGCTTGGGAAACGCTCAAGAATCGCTGAGCGAATAACGAGTTCAGCTGCGTGGTCAGCATCTGTTACATGTGTCGTATCGGGCTTACGCTCAATCTTTAAATCATCAGAGAGAAACCGCGCAAGTGTTACTTCATCTGCAAGGTCTGCAAGTTTGAGTGCGAATACGAGATCGGCGTCCATGGTTTTACCGGCTTAACCGGGCATTACCTCAAGGACGGTTGCGCTTCCCATACCCCCAGCGGCGCACATGCTTGCAACACCAAGGCCGCCGCCGCGACGGCGCAACTCGTTTATAAGCGTGACAACCATCCGCGCTCCGGTAGCGGCGATTGGGTGACCGAGGCTGCATCCAGACCCGTTGACATTCACAATCTCATGGTCAAAGCCGAGCATGCGTGTACTCGCAACGGCCATCGATGCAAATGCCTCATTAATCTCGACGAGATCCATATCCTCGACGCTTAGACCCGCTCGCTCAAGGGCCTTCGGAATCGCGTATACCGGGCCAAGCCCAGTGTCACGAGGAGCTAGTGCAGCATTTGCCCAAGACTTGATTACGGCAAGGGGCACTAGCCCGTGAGCCTTAGCGAACTCAGAGTCACAGATCATGATTGCTGCGGCAGCGTCGTTGAGGCCAGAGGAATTACCGGCGGTGATACTGAACCCTTCAATCTCAGGGTGAATCGGTTTCAGGCCCGCAAGTTTCTCAAGAGTGGTCTCTCGCCTCGGGTGCTCATCGACCTGGAACATCGTCGTTGTTCCGTCACGACGTGTTACCTCGAAGGGAACGATCTCTTCCTCAAAGCGGCCCTCGTCAATTGCGTTGATAGCGCGACGGTGCGATTCATATGACCACTCATCCATCTGCTCGCGGGTTACATCAGCCCGTTGAGCCGTATTCCATCCGACTGTGATTGACATATCCCATGCAGGCGCATCTGGTGTCTCACGGTGACTCGCAGACATCCACGGCCCCATCTCGTCGCCCGGTAGGAGCCGTTTCATGCTCCCTGGCGTCGTAGAGATTGACTCTGTTCCAGCAGCAATCACAACCTTGTCCATCCCTGCCATGACACTTCCGGCGGCGCCTTGTACTGCGGCCATCCCAGAGGCACAGTGACGCTGAAGAGCAACGCCAGGGACATTGAGTAGGCCGAGTTCGACGGCTGTATAACGAGCAAGGTCTCCCCCACCTTGAAGCGACTCCCCCATCTGTAGATCGTCGATGTACTCGGACGGAACACCTGAACGCTCTAGGAGTCCACCGACTGCTACGACGGCGAGGTCGGCGGCACTCAAATCGGCAAGAGTTCCCTTGCGTGCCGTGCCTATTGCGGTTCTCGCTGTTGAGACAATTACTGCTTCACCCATTAGAGCGTTCCCTTCGTGGATCTAACTTGGATCAAATAAAGATTAAAACTTAATGACCAACCGCCGTTTAACGCTTGGATCGTACTCCGCACGCGAGTCATCTCACTGCTCAGTATCAACCATGAAATTTCACAGGGCTCACATGCCCTGCCCTGATCTCGGCCGCCAGCCCCTCGACATCCACAACTCTCCCTGAGAACTCAGTCGCGTAGGCGCCCGCTAACCCGGGTCCGTGCGCGTCGCTTGCGCCCACACTTGGCATCGGGGAGAGAATGAGCGCAGCCGCAGTCAACTCATGCTCAGAGCTAACAGTCTGAGTGCTTACAGCCTCTATCGCATGGACAAGGGACCAGTGCTCCCAGCCTGCGACCACCGCAGCCGAGGGCTCGACATGCCCCGCTGCCTTTGCCCTCGCGCCGGCAACGCTTCGAACTGGATGCGGAAGGACAATGGCAGTCCCCGTTCTAGAGACCTCTTCCACGAGTTGCTCAAAGCGGTACCCGAGCCAAAGCGGGCGCTCAAGGGGGCCGAATACCAAGACATGACCAACATCGGTTGAGAGCTCGACCCCTGGTATCAATGGAAATTTTAGTAACCGAGAAGCGTCTTCAAGCTCGCCCTCTGGCCAGCGAACATCGTGCTCGGTAATACAGAGAGCATCTAGCCCACGGCTCCGAGCACTCTCAACAAGTTCTTCGAGGGTTGCACTCGAGCAGTTTGAGCGTGGAGTTGTGTGAGCGTGCAGATCGATCAACATTTTAAGAGCATCAACATTTTAAGAGATGCGACGAGACTTGATCTCGTTCTCCAGCGAGTCAGCGTTCAAGCACTTCCCGGTATCGAGATCAAACTCCCAGCCATGAACCTGGCAATGAAGCACATGCCCATCACGAAGCGTTCCAAATCTCGTTAAATCTGCACGTAGGTGAGGGCATCTACGCTGAACCTCATAATCTCCACAAATGAATCTCTCGTCATCGTTGCTCCGCGAGGCGTAATAACCCTCACAGAATGACATTCGCTCAAGAGATAAACACTTAAAGAAGGTATAGACGTACTCGTTATACGAACCCTCTCGGTGGGCCGTAAATCGACACGAGAGAAAAATCTCGTTGACCCAATCCTCAGCGTGATGCTCGATACACCACTCGACTAGTCCCCGATCCATAGTCAGCGTGTAAGAAAAAACATCCCCGGGCAGAGCCTCTCTCACCACTCCGGCAGGGAAGTCAATAACGACATCTTGAGGAGGAGCCAACGAGTCAATTCCATCCGTCAGGCGGAGCAAGATTGCCGACCCAACTCCAGCACGCGTAAGCGGTGCAGCCTCCAGAACTGGTCCCCACCAAGTACTCAACTCCTCGAGAATGTCGTAACGATTTCTAGGGAGAGAACTAAGCGTCGCTACCAGAAAAGATTCTTGATCAGCGCGGTATTTTCTTAAGTAAGAACGCTTATCAGAGAAAATCGCCTCGGGCGAGGCCTCTCCATCAGGGTGCAGGACACTGCAGTTCCCTGCATCGAGAGTGACGACGCTGCCTGGGACAACAAGCCTTCCGCCCTCAATCCCGTTCTGCCTTAAGTACTCAAGAAACGACGGTTGATCCGGAAAAATACTCGATGGATCGGAGTCCAAATCATTTAGATTGAATAAAGAGTCGTCCAGAAAACACGGGGGGCCTGCACATGGGAAGACGAATGCTGCATCAGCGTCTCGAATATATGCAAGCGCACGCGTCTCTTGATCCGCTCTCTTACGCCTTCCGAGTAGTTCCTTCTCAGCGGCATCAAAGTCGTAGACCATCGGATACCAGATTGCGCCAGAGAACTGTGTGAAATGTCCGTCATACGGACCAAGGTCTCTGAACTCATCTGCATCACGCGGGCGTGAATCGTTCTGATTCAGGATTCGAGCGCTCGAGTCAGCAATGACAATCGCAGAGTCTCCTGCAGGTCCATCGGCAGGCGCCGTCATTGCAAGAATCGCTACCTCTAGACCGCCGAGGTCGAGAGTGGCCCCATGCTTGGTCTGAAGAAACTTGGTGAACCCGCACTCTCGGAGAGCCTCCTCGAGATGGTTTACTCGAAACTCTGGGAGCAAGACCGTGGTGGATTTATCGACGTTCTCAATCAACCACTCAGGGTCGTAGTGATCGTGGTGGAGGTGAGAGATGTAGAGAAAATCTGGTTTCAGGAACTGAGAAACATCAAGGCCATCGTTACGAGGAAAAACGAACCACGAAGCGAAGTATGCAGGGGTAAACCATGGGTCGCATAGGACCGACCCGCCCTCAGTCTCAACATACATACCTACATGTCCAAGAAATGTTACGCGCACCCCCTGAGCCTTACAGAGAGAGGGGCTCCAAGGTTGGACTCAGCCCACCAAGTTAGGATCCTCCCCTCCGCAGGGTTATCCTCGCGAAGTCTTTGAATGCAGCAGATGGCCCAGTAGGGATATATGCCCACCAAGATATCTCCACCAAAATATTTCCCCCAAAATATTTCCCCCAGAGGAGAACGCTATGGCGTTGATTGAGTTAATTGGACAAGAGACCGGCACTCAGACGGTCCGTATTGAGCGGGGACCGGTCAAGGTATTTGCTCAGGCCCTACTAGACGACGATTCAATCTACGACTCTGACTCCGCTCCCGTCCCGCCTACCTATCCATTTGTCATGCACTTCTGGGGAACCGTGGACCAGGAGGGAACGCCAGGGCTTCCAATTGAGAGACTCAGAGGAGCAGGTAGAGCGATACTCCACGGAGAGCAAGGATTCACTTACACGCGTTGGCCGCGTGTAGGGGATGTGCTTAAGGGAACTACAACCATCACAGACGTATATGAGAAGACAAAATCGAATGGCGGCAGCCTCGAGTTCTACGTCACCGAGACAGACTGGTGCGACGTGGAGAGCGGCGAACCGGTCGTTAAATCAACATTTACTCTTGTCGTAAATGTGCGACCGCCAAAAAACTAACGGCGGAACTAACCGGCTTGTTTCTTTACTCCCTCGGCAGCGGCGGCCGCACCCTCGGGGTCAAGGTAACCACGCGTCAGAACATTTAGGTGCTCGTCGAGCTCGTAAATTAGGGGCTGTCCGGTCGGGATATTAAGTTCAACAATCTCTGCATCCGAGACTCCATCAAGGTGTTTTACAAGTGCCCTCAGCGAATTGCCGTGGGCGGTCACTAGGGTCTTCCTCCCCTCAGCTAGGTCAGGCACTATCGCGTCATACCAATACGGAAGCATTCGCTCGAGCACATCGGCAAGACACTCAGAGCTCGGCAACACCTCAACGGGGAGGGAGGCGTAGCGAGGATCGAAGCGAGGGTGCCCTGGATCGTCGAAGTCAAGAGGCGGGGGTGCGATGTCGTACGCGCGACGCCATAGCTTGACTTGCTCGGCTCCAAACTCTTCGGTCGTCTGCTTCTTGTCCTTGCCCTGCAGAGCCCCATAGTGCCGCTCGTTGAGTCGCCATGAACGCTGTACAGGGATCCACAGGAGGTCGGCCTCCCGCAGAGCTATCTCCGCGGTGCGGATAGCGCGCTTTTGTAAAGAGGTATGGACTACCTCCGGGAGGATGCCGCTATCTCGCAGTGCGGCACCAGAATTACGAGCCTCATCCTCACCCTGCTCTGTCAGATCGCAATCCACCCATCCGGTAAAACGGTTCTCAAGATTCCAAACACTCTGTCCATGGCGAAGAAGTATGAGCGTCGACATATTTCCCAGCCTAGATCGCTTCCCCTCGGTCCGGTGTTCTCGTAGCAAGGAAGGGTACGGTCAGGGAGTGCAGATTGCAGCCATTGACCTCGGATCGAACTCATTCCACCTCGTAGTGGCGCAAGTGCAACCGGATGGCACCTTTACTCCAACAATTCGGGAGAAGGAGATGCTGCATCTAGGCGAGGATGTAACCCGATTTGGTGAGATTCCTCAAGCATCTGCAGATGCTGCAGTCTCTGCAATTCGAAGATTCAGGAAACTCGCCGAGGCCGCCGGAGCAGTTGAAATTCATGCCAAGGCAACTAGCGCAATACGAAGCGCAGAGAATGGCGCTGCTCTAGTTGACCGTATAGAGGCCGAGGCAGGTGTAGTTGTAGACGTTATTGATGGCCTTGAAGAAGCCCGCCTAATTTTTACAGCGATACGCGCAGCAGTCGTCCTTGACCCAGGGCCGGCGATCTGCTTCGACCTTGGTGGGGGGAGTTTAGAGATAGCAGTTGGCGATCTCAACGGGCTTCAGTTTGCGGCGAGTGAGCGACTAGGGGTGGGGCGCTTGACAGCAATGTATGCAGAGCAAGATCCGTTAAGCGATGCTTCTCGAAGATCAATGAGGGAGCACTGCATCTCGCTTCTCTCACCCATCGCAGAGCAAGTCAAGAAGATAGGCGCACTATTAGCGGTTGGATCTAGTGGCACCTTCGAAGCAATTGCCACGATGGTTGCCTTCGCCAGGGACAAGAATGCACCGACAAGCCTCAACCAATTTCTATTTACTTATGAGGAATTCCTACCGCTGTATCAAACAATCACACGCGCTACTCAATCTGAGCGGCGAGCGATTCCAGGTATGGATTCAAAACGAGTCGACCTAATCGCTGCCGGAGCCGTTGTTCTGCGTTCGATCTTTGAGGTATTTGATCTCAAGTCAATGACTATCTCTGATTGGGCACTAAGAGAAGGCATTGTTCTCGATGCTATTGCTCAGCATGAACCCGAAGAGTGGACCGGCGAACCCGAGTCCATTCGACGGGGCTCAGTGCTTGGATTAGCGCGCCGCTGTTCTTGGCCAGAGGCGCATTCGCTACACGTCTCGAAACTTGCACTTCAATGCTTTGATACAACTCAAGATATACACGGCCTCAATTTGGAGGATCGCGAACTTCTTGAATATGCAGCGATTCTTCATGACATAGGTGAGCACGTTGCCCATGAAGGCCATGAAAAACACGCTGCTTACCTTGTTAGACATGGAGAGCTGCGCGGCTTCTCTCCGGCCGAGATCACGATGCTCGTCGCCCTAGTTAGATGGCATAGACGAGGAGAGGTCCGCTCCGACTCTAGAACCGGCGACCTCGACCGTTACGCACTGCAGAAATGCAGAATTCTTACTGGACTCCTTAGAATCGCAGATGGGCTCGATCGCAGTCGTCACCAAGTAGTTACAGATATTCAGGTGAGCTCCAACCCATCTCTTATTCTTTTTCGATTGAGCACGAGACTCGATCCGGAACTCGAAATCTGGGGAGCGAGGCGCAAGCGCGGGGTTCTTGAGACCACACTTGGAAGAGATGTTGAGTTCACAGCCCACCCTGCCCGACGTGAAACAGCGTCTTAAATTCGTTATCTACTTAATTCTTCACTCAACGCGTAACAGTTGAGTGAATAATTAACGCAGTCGTCGTGACAACATCGTCGCGCGAGGCCCCGTATCCCTCAAGGTCAGAGTGGAACTCTGCCATGCGCTCGAGCATCGCAACCAACGCCGCTGCAGCCGCGTATGGCGTTAGTTCCTTCGACCCCTCCCCAGGCGACTCGCTAATCATTAGAGCAAGGCCTTCAGTCAGTGGGCGCAGCGCACGGTTCCTCACCTCTCGGAAACGTTGGTCGCCCTCTTGCGCAGCAAGATTGCGAGTACGTAGTACAGCGCGATGAGCGTCCCAATAACGAACGAATCCGTCTACCATGCGTCGAGCCGCCGCTGCTCCATCAGGTCCACACCAATCAACCCGCATCTCAGCGCCTAACGGAATCGTCTCCTCGCCAACCTGCTCAGCAAGGGCAAGCACTGCGTCGGACGAGTCGCGAAAATACTGATAAAACGTTGCAGGAGAACAACCTACGGAGCGTGCAATATCAACGACTCGTAGATCGTTGATACCTACCGCCTCGAGGATTGTTGCCGTGCTGGTCAGTATTCGGCTGCGGGTCCGCGACCCGCGTTCTCCGATAGCCCGTCCGTCGAGAGCAAGGTCTTGAACCTTGAAGGGATCCCTAGCCCCGTCTTGGGTCGGAGGCATTCTGTGGAGCAATTCACCAGGGGTCATACTGTCGAGTTTAGATGGCTAGAATTACGCCGTTATGAGGTCGGCACCGTTAATCCAAAGTAATTCGAGCCGGGCGATTCAAAGCGTTGGAGACCTGCTGCGCCCAGTCTCGGGCGAGTTAGCTGATTTATTCAATGACGCCCCGATACCTGCAGCTCTTGCATTTGCAATAAACCTAGCTCCACCAGCGTGGGAGCCCCAAGATGCCCTCATAATTCCAGCAGGGGCCAGACTTGGACTACTCGCTGGCCCTGAGGTTCTTCGATTCGATGCGATCGCCCATCTGCAGAGTCTGGCGAAGAGCGCCGGGATGATGGTCGCAAATACCTGGGGGGCAAAGGGTATTTTCAACTGGGCTGACCCGCACCACATGGGGACCGTCGGTCTTCAAGCGGACGACTTCAGACTCTTAAATTTTCATCAACTAGATCTTGTCATCGCATTTGGTGCGGATCCCCTCGAATCGCCCGATGATGCCATTGGGTGTGAGGTGCTCCACATACACCCACTCCAAATTGAGAAGTTATTTATCCCGCAAATAACAACGAAGATCGAGTCCTTAACGAAGCCACCGCTCTTCACCGCTATTGCAGATATAGCGCAGCCTGGGTACTTGAGTAATCAATCTCCGCGCCATCCGGCTCGATGCGTAATGGATGTAAAGCGCTCCGTTCCCCCAGGAGGAATTGTCGCAGTGGAGCCGGGACCTATAGGGCTTTGGTTTGCTCGAACCTTCCCAACCGAGGCTCCCGGGACAATTATTGTTCCGGCATGGAGTAAGCCGGGAGCAGCCGCTGCCATCGGTTTAATCAGCGCAATTTATGGGCATCATGCAACCGTGATCACCAGCGCTCGCATGGATCAGGTCTCTGCTGCAATACAAGAGATCGGCAGAGAAATCGAGGCACCCCTTAAGATCGAGGAGTGGGGAACAAAAGATATTGACCTCTCGGTAACCGAGTCGCTGATTGCCGTGGCTGGAGAGGTAACAGCGTGGAGAAATTGAGTGAAGAGACGCCTCAGATCATCGACAGCAGTTCGAGCTCGTTTCTTGAGCAACTTCTGCGCCACTCCTCAGACGCGGCGATTGTGGTACATCCGAAATACGGTGTTATCTATGCAAGCCCGGCGATAGCGGATGTCCTCGGTATCTCTCCGGATGCCTTCATTGGGCGAATGGCGGCCGATTGGATTCACTCTGAAGACGTAGCGTCAATGCTCGAGCATCGCGAGGCCGCCGAGCAATCTGGCCATGCAGGGCCCATCATTATTCGTGGCCTTCACGAAGACCACACTTGGCGATATTTCGAGGCTGAATGGTGGCGCCCGGGCGACTCCGATTTCGCAGATGGAACGATCCTGCACTTCCGCGATGTTTCAGAGCGAGAACGATCACGAGCAGAGGCAGATCGGAGCGAGGCGAGGCTAGGGGCGCTACTTTTAGAGGCCTCTGATGTAGTTATGGTGTATGGCAAAGACGGGCAGCAACTTAGTTACATCAGCCCATCGATCGAACGCGTCATGGGTTGGAGCACCGAATTGGCTACCGAACTCACATGGCGACAAGTCATCCATCCTGATCACCTACAACGCTGGATCGATGTTGTCACCAGCGTGTCGGAAGACCCCCAGGGTAGGCGCCAAATAGAATTAAAGGCTCTACATAATGATGGAACATGGAGATGGCTAGACGTATCTGTCTTGAATCGATTCGAAGACCCGCTAATAGAAGGAATCATTCTCCATTTTCATGATGTAACTCCAAGGCATTTGGCAGAGCAAGAACTAGCGCGTCGCTCCCTCCACGACAGCCTTACTGCGCTTCCTAACAGGGTTCTGTTGGTGGATCGGCTGGAGTCAGCCCTAAATAGGAGTCAACGATCCGGGGGACTCGTCGCACTCCTGTACTGCGACCTCGACCGCTTTAAAAATGTAAACGACACCATCGGGCATAGTGGAGCAGATCTCCTCCTCTGCGAGGTCGCTCGCCGCATGGAGGTAGCGATACGTGCGGGAGACACCTTGGCGCGACTCCACGGAGACGAATTTGTTGTCTGCGCTGAAGAGATTGATTCATGGGAAGAGGCGCAAATACTCGCCAATCGCCTACGCCGTGATCTCTCAAAGCCATTCATTCTTGGCGGCAGAGAAATACATGTAACAGCAAGCATCGGGATTGCGATCTCATCTAAAGACAATCCATACTCAGCGAGCGATCTGCTTGAGAACGCCGACGCTGCGATGTTTGTTGCTAAGAAGGGCGGGAGAGACCGAATTGCTTTTTACAATGAGGAGGTACGCTCACGCGAACTCTCGGAATTAGCCATACGAGACGAAATACGTGGTGCCATCGAGAACGACCAACTGGTACTCCATTACCAGCCCATCTACGACCTAACTTCCGGAGCCCTACTAGGGACGGAGGCCCTCGTACGATGGCAGCACCCTGTTCGCGGACTGCTCTATCCAGGGGACTTCATTCCGGTAGCAGAGGAATCAGGGCTGATAGTTGCCCTCGGATCATGGGTCATTGAGAGGGCTATGCGTCAGGCCAAAGATTGGGGATTCGGCACAGCGAGGCAGGCCAAGATGTGGATAAATGTCTCTGCGCTTCAACTAGAGCGCATTCAAATTGTCGACGAGATAACCGAACGACTCTCTCAATTTGCGATTCCCTCCCGTGCAATAGGCATCGAGATTACAGAGACGGCACTAATAGATGCACAGCCAGAGATAGATACAAGACTCCGCATTTTGAGAGATCTTGGTTACTCAATAGCGATTGATGATTTTGGAACGGGCTACTCATCTTTGTTGTACCTGCGTAGATACTCGGCCGATACCTTAAAAATTGATAGTGCATTCGTATCTGGCCTTGGCGTCAGTAGAGATGACACTGCAATCGTCTCTTCGCTTAGGGGCCTCGCCGCGATGCTCGAGCTTCAAGTTGTGGCTGAAGGGGTCGAGACCCAAGATCAACTCCAGGCGCTACGCGCAATGGGCTGCGAGAGCGCAAGCGGGTATCTTCTTGCGAGGCCAGCGGATGCATCCGTCATCACTCAACTTCTTGATGAGCCTCTAAAACTCATTCGCTCACATTCTTAGAGTTCTTACTCTTATTAGAGCAGGCGCAGCGTAGATCGGATCGCAGAAATGAGTTCGTTAGGCGCTATCACACTGTCGAATAGGAGTTGTTCGGCTCCGTCTAACGCTCCACCAAACTCTGTATGTGCAAGCACTGCCGCGGAGCCTCCAGAGTTCTGAACTGCCTCGCTAGCCGTCTCTGCCGGGAGTTCACCAATACGCGCCCCTGCTAATGCAAGGGTGGAGATTTGACCACCAAGTGACTCAAGCCCCATCAAAGCTGATATGACGCCGTACGATCGACGAAGCGTTACGTGAATGAGACTTCCGGTAAATCGACGCTGCGCTGAGAGTAGAGCCTGTGCGGCACTCAGCACCCCTGAGGCCTCAGCCTCTAGCCCTACCGCAAGCCCAGGAGAGTCAGCGAGCAGAAGCACAGGGGTATTGGTGTCTGAGGCAATCGCTAGCGCGTCCGCTGCCGCATAGGCCCCTTCGCTGTCGAGGCGCCCGTCAATCGATGCAGGCTGATTAGCAATCACTACGAATTGGTATCCAAAAAAACTAAGTCGAGCTGTGACGACAGAGCCAACGCTCGAGAGAATCTCGAGGCTGTCAACATCAGCAATCTCCTCAATCAAGCTCATAATATCCCAAGGGGTCACCAAATCAGCCGGGATGATCTCTTGTATGTTGGACTCAAATCGTTTGGGGCGCTTCTCGAGGAGACCCCGCCGACTTGAGTGCATTAAACCACTTGAGAAATTGTCAATGCGCTCATCTCGCAGAGCCAAGGAGATAAACCTCTTCCTGATCTCTGCGATCGCTCCTTGATCATCGCTTGCACCAAAGTCGACGATCCCCAAATATCCATCGGCGTCGCCAGAGCCCTTGCTACTCGTCTCAGATTCTCGTACTTCGCGACTATGCACCTCAACTCCGCCAAGTTCACCAGCACTGACATCCACTCCGGTAACAGCGAAGACGACGGGTGGGCCCGCCCCGAATAGTGCTGCACCATCAACCATCACTAGGTGGTCGGCGAAGGTAGCGGTGAGAGCACCGTGACCCGCGCATGTACCCATTACTCCCACGATTATCGCGGATGAACCCTTTACTGCAGCGAGAGCGCTTAAATCGTCGGGTATGAAGAGAGTGCGATCGTTGGGGTGGCGTGTACGCATCCCTGCTCCATCTAATAACAGAACCAACGGCAACCCAGTTCTTTTCGCTAGGTCGAAGAGCCGCAATCTCTTAGCCAGCGTCCCAACGCCGATGGTTCCGCCCATCACGGTTGCATCTTCAGCGCCTACGAGGAGTGCGCGCCCGTTGATGGTTCCATGCCCCATCACGAAAGCATCTGCCGGAGCCACGGGCAGTGCACCGCGCTGAATTGACCCCACAAAAGCACCAATTTCACAGAACGAATCTTCATCAAGGAGCATCTCAAGGCGCTCGCGAGCAGTGAGTCTTCCTTTGGCGTGCTGGGCAAGAACACGCTGCTCCCCGCCCATCTGCAGTACAAGGCCTCTGCGGGCCTCTAGATCACTAATCAGAGATTCCCACTCTTCGCTCTGTGAGGTCCGAGGCATCTCCACTTGCTAGCGCTGCGAAGGCTCTGGCTGAGGAAGCATCTCAGCGACTGCGTCAGCATGTGTATCCGCTGAGCCAAAACGGGTCTCTAATACCCACGCACGCTTCAAATAAAGGTGAACATCGACTTCCCACGTGAACCCCATTCCTCCATAAACCTGTGTTGCAGTCCGGCCAGTCATAATCGCAGCCTCCCCCGCAACAATCTTCGCTCCATGTAGTGAACGCATCATGTCTCCCGTATCTGGATCATCCATGATGCATGCCGCCGCCTGTACTGCAGCGCGCGCTACCTCTGCCTTTACAGCCATCTCCGCACACATGTGCTTAACAGCTTGGAATGAACCAATCGGGCGACCAAATTGCTCTCGTGTTATTGCGTATCCAACCGACATATCAACTAGTGCGGATGCGAGCCCGACCTGTTGGGCAGCGGTCAACAGCGTCAACTCGTTAAGCAGTCGCGAAGCCTCGCTCGCAGTCCCGACTAACTCGCCGGCAGGAAGGGACTCGACTCGATGAGCAGGGGTTAGTGGATCTAGTGGCCAATCGGCCTCCGCTCCTATAAGACTCGCCGCCGGAATCTCTCTAATTCCGTCATTACCAAGTGTTAAAAGACGATCCAATGAAGCGAGGTGCTCAACCCATACTGCATCGCCACTGCGACCCTCGATTACATCAACTACCGCATCTGCACCAGCTGAGCCGACAAGTGGACCAGGAACACAGGCACGCCCAAGCTCCTCGTATACGACAACTGAGTCTGCCCAGGAGAAACCATCAGCCCGAAGAGAGAAGACCCCAGCCTCTGTCAGCTCGTCGAACATCGAACGATCAAAGCCTTCGCGCACTCTCTCCATCGAGAATCGCCCCATCAGGAGACTCCTGATGCCATCGCGCAGCGCTACCTGATCATCAGTCAAATCGAAGTTCATGGGCGCGGCTCCTTCGGTAGTCCAAGCACGCGTTCACCAATAATGTTCTTCTGAATCTGAGATGTACCCGCAGCGATCGTCAGCGCCAATGTACGCAGCCTCTCCTCGACAAATTCACCTACAGCATCGATCGCCAATACATCGCGTTCTAATACCTTCATAGACAACTCTCCGAGGCGCTGACGGAGTTCGGAGTATGCATACTTAATCATCATCGAACCTGGGCCCATGACCCCCGTGCGGGCGGCTTGGGTGACGTTGCGTTTCGTGAGAGCCCAGACCCCATCCAACTCTGCGGCGAGATGCCCAAGCTCGCGACGGTAGGCAGGGTCAGTGACGTAAGGAGATAGGTCATCAATGAGCCGAAGCGCATCGACCATCTCGCTCACAAATGCAGTTCCGCGCTCGAACGCGAGGGTCACATTCGTCACACGCCAGCCATCGTTCTCAGCCCCTATTCGACAGGAGACTGGAACCCTGACCTCGTCGAGAAATAACTCAGCGAACTCGCTAGACCCAAGAACAGTCTTTAGCGGACGAATCTCAATACCTGGTAGGTCCATTGGAAGCATTAACCATGTAATCCCCTTGTGCTTGGGAGCATCCGGGTCTGTACGCACAAGTAACTCCCCGTAATCCCCTATCTGCCCATATGAACACCAGATCTTCTGCCCTGTAACTATGTAGTGGTCCCCGTCTAATACTGCCTTGGTGCGAACTGCAGCTAAGTCTGAACCTGCTTGCGGCTCACTAAATCCTTGACACCAGACTTCATCGCCGCGCAGGATATTGGAGAGGTGATCCGTCTTCTGAGCCTCGGTTCCTTCAGCAATAATTGTGGGCCCTGCGTGGAGTAACCCAACAAAGTTGACCCCAACATACGGAGCACGCGCACGCGTTGTCTCTTCAAGAAAAACTAAGTGCTGGCTAGGTGTCGCACCTTGACCACCGAACTCCTTTGGCCAATTGATCCCGGCGTAACCCGCATCAAATAAGCGGCGCTGCCAATCTGTATCCCATCCACGCCGAGCGCTCCAGTCATCACGAGCTGGCTGCACAGGAAGCTTTGGCAGCTCACTCGATAGCCATTCACGGAGTCTGGCTCGAAAGGCTTCGTCTACATCTGAGTATCTAAGGTCCATTAAGAGTTCATCCTACGGTGGGTATTAAGCCGGACTCGGCTCGACGAGTGCGCTACGGAGACTGGCAATTACGTTGGGGTCTATCCCGGCGGCGAGCAGATATGACTCAGCGCCTCCATGGCGAAGATCGAACTCTCTAAAGAGATTGATCAAAATCTCCTCAGTTGGGAAAAGCGTTTGAGCCTCAATCTCAGCCTCGCGCCCCGATGCCTCGGCTGATTCCCGATGCCTCTCGATCATTAATTCCATGCGGTAATTAGTTAGGAGAAAATCATGAATGATCAAATCCCTCTCCACGCCGCATAACTCAAGTACTAGAGCTCCGATTAAACCGGTACGGTCTTTGCCCGCTGCACAGTGAAATACAACTGGCTGGCGCTCCGGGTCTGATAGCGCCTCGACTGCAGCAGCGAATCTCTGCGGGAATGTCTCGAGCATGTAGAGGTAGATGAGATCAAGCGAGAGCGGGGCTTCTCTAAGCGCAACCTCGGGCCTCTGGCCCTCGGGGTTGTCTTTGGATTTAGGGCCACGGGTCTCATCGACAATTGGTTGGTGGATGATCTCTACGCCGCATGCCTCGAGATCCGATTGCCCGTGGCGCTCTATCTCAGGCCCTGATCGAAGATCCACGACCCGGCGCAGCCCAACAGTGGTCACCAAGAACTCAAGGTCTCCATCTGTGAGCATCTTGAGCGAGTCACTTCGGAAGAGAACGCCCATGCGGACTGCACCGCCAGCGGCGATAGGCAATCCACCAACATCGCGAAAATTCGCAGGGCCCTCTAAATCGATCCAACGCCCCTCGCTGCTGCCATTTTGATTCACACTCGATGAGGCCAAACCAGACTCCTCCACAGGCTTAAATTAAAGACTCTCGCCACTACAAGAAGTGGCCGCTAGACGATATCCAAGCCGAGCATTTTGATTGCGTTGCCCCGCACAATCTTGTACTGCTGCTCCGGGGTTAAGTGCCCCATTAAGTCGATTGCTACCTCAAGGGTATTTGGCCAGGTCGAATCTGTGTGCGGATAATCCGTCTCGAACGTGACGTTGTCGATCCCCACCTTGTCGAGGGAATCAATACCGTGACGGTCGCGGAAGAAACAGGTGTAGATCTGCTTGTAGTAGTAGGACGAAGGCGCCTCTGGGATGAGGTCCTTGACACCTGCCCATGCACGGTGCTCGTTCCAGACATCATCGGCACGCTCAAGAATGTAGGGCACCCAACCAATCTGACCCTCTGAGTATGCAAGCTTCAGTTCCGGGAAGCGAACGAGCACTCCCGAGAACAAGAAGTCAGTCATCGAAGACATTGCGTTGCCGAAGGACAGAGTTGCCTGGACTGCTGCTGGAGCATCCGATGACGTTGAAGGCATCTTGGAGGAGGAACCGATATGCATGCAGACCACAGTCTGCGTCTCCTGGCATGCAATAAAGAATGGGTCCCAGTATCCAGAGTGAATGCTCGGTAGCCCTAGGTGAGGTGGAATCTCGCTGAAACAAACGGCGCGCGCACCGCGGAGCGCATTTCTACGCACCTCAGCAGCAGCGAGATCTGCATCCCATAGCGGAATAAGCGGCAGCGGTACCAGAGCACCGCCGCTATCTCCACACCACTCCTCAACCATCCAGTCGTTATAGGCATAGACACAGGCCTCTGCAAGCTCACGATCCTTGGCCTCTAAAAACGTCTGGCCACAGAAACGCGGGAAAGATGGAAACGAGAGCGAGACATCAACCCAATTCATCGTGTTATCCACGACGCGCGCCTTCGGGTCGTAGCAACCAGGGCGCATCTCATCGTACGTAATAGGCAAGAGGCCCATGTCGTCGCGCGGAAATCCGACAGCGGCCACATGACGCTTGTGAGGGAACATCCCGTCTTCATAGAACCAGATGTCGCAGGGGGGAGCATCGTCGTCGAGTTGGTACTCGTACTGTGTCCCGCCTAGATATTTAAGACCAGCGAGACCATGTCGCTCAATGCGCGGGCCTCGCTCCTTGAACTTTGCAGGGAGCCATGTCTTCCAGAGGTGTGCAGGCTCTACAACGTGGTCATCGACACTGACGATGCGGGGAAAGTCGGAGACCTGCCCATCCTTCGGGCTTTGATCGGTCGAGGTCATTTAGGTCCTCCTAGATAGACGGTTCATCGAAGCCAGGCGGAGAAATACTCTGTTGCCTGGCATGCCATATTGAGTTGCTTATCACCAATCTGACGCACCGTCAGATTACAGGAAAACCCCTAGCAATAACGACTTGAGGAGTGGGGCATGCCGATTGGGCCGGTGGAACCCTAAGTCGCACAAAATACGAATTAATGATTGGGTCTAAGCAGCCATCCCCTGAGGGGTATGAAGTGTGCTGAGCCCCCGGAGCAACTACAAGATGCCCGTTACCGAGCTGAGTGGCGAGGCCCTCTGCCCAAGTGACCGGCGTAATGGGGTCATCGCGCGTCCCGACAACGACAATAGGTGGAGCGCTAGGGGCCGATACTGGTAGCGACTCCGAGAGCAGCGGCGTAGACGGCCAGTATGCACATGGGTAACCCAGCCCAACACTCGCCGCTCCAAAATCCTTAGATGCCGCTCTGGCCCTCTTAGCGACCCCTGCAAGAGCCTCCTTATCGCCTAAGGCTGGGCCATCGAGGCATGAGACAGCGAGAAAGGCCGCCCACGAATCATCGTAGGTTCCGTCACTAGAGCGCCCGACATATGAGTCCGATGACTCAAGAAGCGTCTGCGTATCTCCATTTGCCAGGTCCTCCAACGCCGATGCGAGAAGCTCATAACCACCCTCCCCTGAGTAGAGGTAAGAACTCACACCAAGATCAAATTGTGTTGGACCGAAAATGCGCTTCTTATAAGTGACTGGTCTCACATCAATAGCGAGGCGCAGCGATTCATATGCTCTAGATGCGCGGCCTTCACCGAAATCACAGCCCTTCAGACCCTGCTTCTGACTGTTCTTCTGACTGTCGCACCAATCAAAGAAGAGATTCAGAGCCTTGCTTAGACCCTGTGCCTGCTCAATCAATGCAGTCTCAGGCGAGACCGCAGGGTCTACAGCACCGTCGAGCACCATAGAACGAACACGCTTCGGGTACTCGCGAGCATACAAAGCACCAATAAAGGTTCCATAGGAGTAGCCCAAGTAGTTGATCTTGGTCTCGCCGAGCGCCCTTCGAATGCTCTCCATATCTCGAACAGTGTCAAAAGAAGATACGTGACCAAGCAACTCTCCGCTCCTCGATGCACAGGCATCAGCAAAGCGCTGAGCAACCCTCTCGAGTTCGCTTCTCTCCGAATCACTATCAGGGGCGGTATCAGAATTGAAGAGGTAGTCAAGGCGATGCCCACACTTCACAGGCGTTGATCTACCAGTACCGCGTGGGTCCCATCCGATGATGTCAAAGCGAGTGGTAATCGCTGAGGGCAGAATATTCGCGAGCGACTGCGCAGCATCGAAACCCGAACCGCCAGGGCCCCCCGGATTGATAAGTAAGACACCAATTCTCTTAGAGGACTCAGATGCGCGCGCACGAAAGAGGGCAAGGTCTATTACCTTTGCGCCCTTTGTTAGAGGATTATCTGATGCGCGTAGGCCAACCTTCATAGAGCCACAATCGCCACCAGAGCATCTGCGCCACGAAATCTTCGACGCGCTGGATTTAGAGGCGCTGGATTTAGAGGCGCTGGATTGAGAAGCGCTGGATTGAGAAGCGCTGGATTGAGAGGGGCTGGAAGCCGAGCCTGCTCCGCTACTTGCGCTACATCCTGAAGCAACGAGAGCAAAGACGACTAGTGCACTTGTCCAGATACTTAATCGAGTTCGTTTGATAGTTCTAGAAGACCGATAAGCGCGAGGCCCCCGAGAGTCTTGAGTTCTTAGAACCTCCATCGGTAAACAATCGCACAACTCAAGGGTCACTCGGGTTCGCTCCTAGTAAAAATCATTACGCAGGCACCCTCAATCGCCTCTCCTACCCTCGCCACTGTACGGTTAGGCCATGACTGAGAATCTATTAATTGCGGGCGAGCGGAGGGCTTCGATAGATGGGGCCACCTTTACGGTAATTAATCCAGCTACCGGCAGAGAACTCGCAGAGGTATCGCAGGCAGGCACCTCTGATCTCGAACTCGCATTGAGCGCAGCAACCGAAGCGTTTAGAGGAGTATGGCCACAGACCTCTGCAACTACACGCGGACGGGTCCTATACGCCGTCGCGTCAAGGATTAGAGCAAGGGCAGAGGAGTTCGCTCTGCTCGAGTCGAAGAACACAGGAAAACCAATCGGTGACGCACGCTGGGAGGTAGAGGCAGCCGCAAGCACATTTGAGTATTTTGCAGGTGCGGCCAACAAACACCTTGGGGAGGTCATTCCAGTTACCGAACCGGGCCTAAATGTTGTGCTGCGGGAACCAATCGGAGTCTGCGCACTAATCGTTCCATGGAATTTTCCTCTTCTAATTACTTCATGGAAAGTAGCGCCGGCACTTGCAGCAGGTAATCCAGTAATTATTAAGCCGGCATCGTTGACTCCCCTCACCGCATTGCTTCTTGGCGAGGTTCTCGTTGATGCCGGAGTTCCAGCAGAGGCCGTCTCTGTAATTCCAGGACCAGGCCGAAGCCTCGGAGATGCTCTCGTAGGCGATCCTCGCGTCTCCAAAATTTCATTCACAGGAGAGACTGCGACCGGAGCCCATATCCTTCAACGAAGCGCTCCAAACATTTCACGTGTCTCGCTGGAGCTAGGCGGGAAGAGTGCAAGCATCGTCTTTGCAGATAGCGACTGGCAACGTAGTGCTGATGAAACCCTCATGGCAGTCTTTGGTAATGCAGGTCAAGACTGCTGCGCCCGTAGTCGAATCCTAATTGAGTCCAAAATTTATGACGACTATGTCAATTGTTTTGCAGAGGCGACGCGATCAATCAAGGTCGGTGATCCTCTCGATGAATCTACAGAGATGGGTCCTCTCACATCAGAGCGTCAGCGAGCCATTACCCTCGAGTATCTAGAGAGTGGCCTCGCTGCGGGTGCAGAGCAACTCTCCGTGCGGAGCGACTCGAGCACTCCCGATGTCAATGGCTTCTACCTAGACCCCATTGTTCTAGCGAGTGTCGATAACAGAATGACCGTCGCTCAAGAAGAAGTCTTCGGACCACTTGCCTGCTTGATTCCATTCAAGGATGAAGCCGATGCAATAGAGATCGCTAACGACAGTCCATATGGATTATCGGGATCGATATGGACAGAGAACCTGGGTCGGTCGATGCGGGTCGCTCGAGGTATACGTACAGGTGTACTCAGCGTCAACACGAATAAGAGTGTGCGTACTGAGACCCCATTTGGTGGCTACAAACAAAGTGGACTGGGTCGAGAACTCGGGATGCAGGCACTTAACCACTACACAGAGGTAAAGAACGTCTTCTTCTCTTCGGAGTAGCGGTTAAGAATTAAGAGAACGCTTCTCCAAGCCCCTGAATGAATGGCGCGACATCCTCTGGCCCTGCGAGGAAGCGCCCTAACGCAACAGAGATGGTTGTTACTCCCATCGTCTCTAGAACTCCTGCTCGTCGCTTCATCTCCGAGAAGTCGACCCTTCCCTTCGCATCGGTCATTCCAGGTAGGCCTAATCGAACCTCAATTGTTGACGGGTCTCTCCCCTGCTCCGCATAAGCAGCGCGAATTGCAGAGAGCCCCTTAACTATTTCTTCATCAGGCATGACACCGATAGGAAGCCATCCATCACCGAGCTCAGCGATGCGCGTCGCAGTGACGGTGGTCGCTGGACCCCCGAAACCAATCGGAATTCTGCTCTGCACAGGTCGCGGCTCACACCACAAGTCAGTAAATGTCACGCTCTCACTAGCGAACGAAACTGGGGGTTCCTGCTCCCACAGCGCGCGACACGCGCGAACCGTATCCACCATTCGAGAGGTGCGCCCAACAAAGCCCAGGCCTGCATCTACAAATTCTTCGCGCTGCCATCCGCTCCCAACGCCGAGGTCCACACGTCCGTTTGAGAGAACATCAAGTGTCGCTACTGACTTAGCGGTTAGCAATGCAGGGCGAACCGGAGAGATCAAAACACCCGTCGCAAGCCTCACCCGCTTAGTTACGGCGGCGATGGCAGCGAGGGTGGTTATCGGTTCGAGCCAAGGTTCCTCAGGCGGATACGGAAACTTCTCAGCAAATGGATACCTATCGAGTCTTGGGCCAATAGCGAGATGGTCAGGAAGGACAACTTGATGTATCCCCGCTCCGTCAGCGACTCGAGCCGCGTCAAGGACCCCTGTTAACTCGCCAGCAAATAGGGGCCCAAGACCCGAGATTGTGACTGCGACCTTCAACATGCCCTCCAATTAGGGGATTCGTGATGGAACTAATTCGAAATAGGCTGCCAACTCCAACATTGCCACATGAAGCAACACGTCTGGACTCATAACTTTGGCGTAGCGTCTGCCGACGATCCTAGGAGGAGAAGATAATGGGGAGACTCGAGAACAAAGTTGCTCTAATTACGGGCGCAGGGAACGGCATGGGCCGAGCTGCGGCGATCCTCTTCGCCAGTGAGGGAGCGAAGGTCGTAGCAGCAGATTGGGACCACGCATCAGCGATGGAGACGGTAAGCGCAATCGAGGCGGGAGGAGGTTCGGCTCTAGCGGTCAAGGTAGACGTCTCAAACGCAAGCCAAGTTGAGGCAATGATTACTGCGACCGACGAGGAGTTTGGGGCCCTTCACGTTATCTACAACAACGCCGGCATTTTCCCGTCCGACGATGGAGGCCCGACCGATACCCCGGAGCCGACATGGGATCGCGTCATGGAGGTCAACCTTAAAGGGGTATGGCTTGGGTGCAAATACGGCATCCCGCTAATGCTGCGCTCGGGTGGCGGCTCTATCGTCAATGTTGCTTCGTTCGTCGCTCTCATGGGTGCTGCTACATCGCAGATCGCATATACAGCTAGCAAGGGCGGGGTGCTCTCAATGACACGCGAGATCGCGGTCGAGTACGCACGCCAAGGAATACGAGCTAACTCCCTCTGCCCCGGCCCTATAGATACCCCGTTACTCGCCGAGCTGCTATCAGACCCAGAACGCAAGGCCCGCCGAATGGTTCACGTTCCTATGGGCAGGCTTGGGCTAGCGGAGGAACTCGCAAAGGCAGCGCTATTCCTGGCATGCGACGACTCTTCCTTCATGACCGGCGCACAGTTAGTAGTAGACGGCGGAATTACCGCAGCGTATGTAACGCCTGAATAACTAGTTGATTTAAGGGGTATAAATGCTTCGAGGAATGCTCACGCCAGAAGAAATCAGAGCTGAGATCAAGGATGGAAGCATCGATACGGTGCTCGTCGTCTTCCCTGACCTACAGGGCCGACTTATGGGTAAGCGCGTCGTTGGTGATTACTTCGTTGAGGAGGTTCTTGACGGAGGAGCGCTAGAGGCCTGTAACTACCTGCTTGCACTCGATATCGACATGACCCCGATGCCCGGTTATCGCTTCGCAAACTGGGAGCAAGGCTATGGAGATTTTCGTCTTCGCCCCGACCTCTCAACAATGCGCAGAATCCCATGGATTGAGCGCACCGCTTTGGTTATGTGTGACCTTGAGGACGAGACCACAGGGGCTCCTGTCGAGGTATCACCGAGACAGATACTCAGGCGCCAAATTGAGCGTGCATCCGCTCTCGGCTATACCGTCAACATTGGGGCCGAACTTGAGTTCTTCTTATTTCGTGATACATACGAGGAGGCGGCAGCCAAGGGTTACCGAGACCTTGTACCCCACTCCGATGTCATAGAGGACTACCACATCTTTCAAACAACACGCGATGAGTACCTCATTCGTGAGATCCGAAACAGCATGAATAATGCGGGTATCAAAGTTGAGTTCTCAAAGGGCGAAGCAGGGAAGGGCCAGCACGAGATCAACCTTAAGTATGCCGACGCGCTCGTAATGGCAGACCGGCATGCAATCTACAAAAATGGCACAAAGGAGATCGCTGCGAACGCGGGTCGCTCGATCACATTCATGGCTAAATACTCGATGGAGGAGGTTGGCTCCTCCTGCCATCTCCACTCAAGCCTCTGGAGTGCTACCGGCGAGTCACAGATGTGGGGCGAGAATGCCCCCGACAACATGACGCCAGTTTTTCGTGGTTGGCTAGGCGGGATGATCGCAATGGGGCAGGAGTTTGCATGGATGTTTGCTCCCTATGTCAATTCATATAAGCGCTACCAGCCAGAGTCATGGGCCCCAACCGCACTCGCATGGGGTAAGGACAACCGCACATGCGGATACCGCGTTGTCGGGCATGGATCGGCCTACAGAATGGAGTCGCGCATTCCTGGCGCAGATTGCAATCCTTACCTTGCCTATGCCGCCACGATTGCTGCAGGGCTCCACGGCATAGAGAAGGGCCTCGACCCGGGCGATGCCTTCTCCGGTAATGCCTATGCAGACGAATCGCTCGAGCGCGTACCCCATACCCTGGTCGATGCAATTAATGCATTTGCAGGTAGTCAAGCTGCCAAGGATGCATTCGGCGAGGACGTCCATCACCACCTACTCAATACAGCCCAGCAAGAGTGGAACTCGTTCAACAAAGTCGTCACCGACTGGGAACGTCGCCGGAACTTCGAGCAGATCTAAATTGCCGACTAAATCGCGACCATTAATCGCAGTACCTGCTTACCCATTGCGCACGGGGCGAGTAGATGGATGGGTAACTAAAGGAGTTGCAGTTCCGCGGCCTTACCTTGAAGCCATCGTGCGTGCAGGCGGAGAGGGCGCAGTACTCCTCCCCCGTCCGATTAGTAAAGCCGAGGCAGACGAGATCATTTCCCTCTTCGCTGGACTCATTCTCCTAGGTGGCGGAGATGTAGATCCAGCACAGTACGGCGAGGAGAGGAGCGATCGAACCTATGGAGTCATTGGGCTGCGCGACGAGTTTGAGATCGCCCTCCTTGAGGCAGCAACCCGCCGAGGAATACCCGTCTTCGGCATCTGCCGTGGTGCTCAATTGTTAGCAGTTACACGCGGTGGAACACTGCTGCAGCACATAACAGATACTCCAGGGATTAGAGACCACGGCAAGCCCGGGGTTGAGTCGGGTGCGCACCTTCACGAACTCTCGATTGCCGCAGATACAAAGCTCTCCGCAATTCTTGGGGTTGACACCGTGATGGCCTCGTGCCACCACCATCAAGCAGTTGCAACGATTCCGAGCGGGCTTCGTCAGAGTGCAAGTGCCCCGGACGGAGTAATTGAGGCAATCGAATCTACCGACGATCATTTCTGCATAGCAGTGCAGTGGCACCCCGAGGACACCGCTGTAAGTGATCCAAATCAACAGCGACTATTCGATGCATTTGTAGAGGCATGCAGGTGAGCGAACTCACACGTCTCCCTGAGCCGGAATTAATGGATACCCCCGAGCAGGTCTCTGCCTACGTAGCCGCAGATTTCTCGGTCCCTCATGAAGCGCTGGTCTCTAAGTTCGCCGAGCTTTTCCCTGACTTTGGCTCTGGTCTTGTACTCGACATCGGCTGCGGGGCTGCTGATGTAACTGCGCGCTTCGCTCTTCGGTACCCAGAGGCTCGGATACTCGGTATCGATGCGGGCCCTGAGATGTTGAGAGTTGGAGTCGCCCACATAGAGAGACTTGGACTATCGAGTCGTGTCACTCTTGAGGAGCTCCACATCCCAAGCCCCAGAGTCGAAGCGTTGGGGGCATTCGATGCATTTATCAGCAACTCGCTCCTCCACCACCTTGAAGATCCCTCAGCGCTATGGGAGAGCCTCAAATACTCGTCACCTGGAGCCCCGGTATTCGTGCAGGACCTTCGGCGCCCTTATAACCAGCAAATGCTTGAGGCACTCGTCGAGATACACACAGAGGATTTTGCTCACGAACTGATCACAGATTTTCATAACTCGCTTCGGGCTTCCTATACCGCAGCCGAGGTACGCGAGCAACTAAGTAAAGCTGGTCTAACGCTCACGGTTGAGGAGGTAGGCGACCGCCACCTCATTGTTTACGGACGCCTATAAGCCTCTGGCTCGAGAGAACCTGAAGGAACCTAAATAGCGTTCGGGCGAATTAGTGCGTCGGTACCGCCGTCTACAAAGAGAAGACTGCCGTGCACCCATGAGGCCTCTTCGCTTAATAGCCAAGCGATTGGTGCAGAGACTTCATCAGCACTCCCCTGGCGACCCAATGGGATAGGGACAAGGTCCACAAGCGGGCCAAGTGTTTCATCGGCACGCGATGCGTCAAGGAGAGCACTCGCAAAAGGACCTGGCGCAATAGCGTTTAAACGCACACCGGACTCTCCCCAGAGAGTTGTACGCCGCCTGACAGCCCTTGCCACTGCCAACTTCGATGAAGCATAAGCAGTATTGCCTGGGACACCGCCAGCGATTGATAGCGCTAGCGCTTCGTCTCCTGCGACACATGCATCGACAAGGTCTGCGCGAACTGTTGGGTCAAGAGTGATGGAGTTTGAGGAGACGGCTACACAGGCCGCTCCTTCTCTCATTCTTAGCAATGGAAACAAACCATCAATCAGAGCAAGCGCTCCAAAGAAGTTCACAGCCACAACTAATGGCGACTCCAGATGCGGCCCTACTCCAGCGACAGAGGCAACGCCATCAAGACCTCCATCTAGGAGTTTCTCAACCCCCGCGATCGCAGCAAGTCTCCCATCAACTTTTGATAGGTCAGCATTTACCTCTGCGCCATGCAGATCAATGCCGATGACGCGATCTCCTTGACCCTCAAGGCGTGCACGCAGTGCAGCCCCGAGGCCAGATGAGACACCCGATACAGCAAATGTTCGCTGAGTCATTTAGTCGCGACCGGAGCGATTAGCCCACCACATCCATTAGTAACTGGAATCGGGGTTGCACTCAGGAGAAATTCGTAGACACCGTCGGCCGCGCAGTCTTGCGCTAACTCATCTAGATCCCACTGCTGCCCCTGCGGCATTCCAACATCTCTAAGCATAATCATGTGAACAGGAAAGAGATACGGATTGGCTCCGGGGCATGGGTATGGCTCAAATACGTGCGTGTCGTTTGCAACGCAGGCAACATTGTTGTCGTGTAGCCATTCGACTCCATCGAGACCTATCCCCGGGGAGATATCTGCGTAGCGCTGCTTGTCACCAATTTTAAAGAAATACATCTGACCGGTTCGAACAAGAACCGCATCCCCAGGCATCACAGTTAACCCAGACGAGGATAGGCACTCCTCTAGATCTGCGCCTGTAATCGGGTACGACTCCTCGAACCAATCTACCCCTTTAAGGCGTGCAACATCACAGAGAAGGCCACGCGTAACCACTGGGCCAAAATTCTGAACACCGAGCCGAGTCGCTCCTGCGTCCTGCGAAATTACCGATGCCGGCAATCCGTTGAAGAGAAGTCCGTCATAACCTGCATGAGCAAGCGCATCCCAATGCGTTGTCGATTGAAGCCCGGTCTCTATTTTGTCGTCGCTCGTTGCAAAATCGCCCGAATCACCGGTAAACGCATACGAGACAGATGTCATCGTGTGCAGAGGATTCGACCGACCAGGGATACGACCGGTCTGGGGACCATCTGCATCTACTGGAATTGCTAAAGGGAAAGAGACTCCGCGGCGAACAGCGGAGGCCCCGCGCATTGTGGAGGCTGCATCAAGGAGATTGAGCGTGCCGCGTTGATCCTCGGCGCCCCAGCGCCCCCAATTAGAGACCCTCGCTGCAAGGGCACGCTGATTCTCATTGAGTGGCACGGGGGATCAAACCTCCGAGTACTTCTTGCGCAGCTCGTGCTTCAATACCTTGCCTGTTGGATTACGCGGGAGCGCTGGAAGAATCTCAAGCTGCTCCGGAATTTTTTGAATCATCAGCCCTGCGTCCTTACAGAAAGTAAAGAGTTCAGCCAGCTCAGGCGCGGCTGCGTTCTCAGCAAGAACTATTACCGCGCATGCCCGCTCACCAGATGAAAGATCCGGAAGGCCAATCACAGCAACATCTGCAACAGCAGCGTGAGTAAAGAGCAGGTCCTCTACTTCTTTAGCGGAGATGTTCTCGCCCTTGCGGATAATTACATCCTTAAGGCGACCCGTGATCGTGACGTAACCGTCAGCATCAACAATGCCGAGATCACCTGTTCGGAAGTAACCCTCATCGTCGAACCCAGTGGCATTTAGATCGGGTTCTGTATACCCAAGACACATCTGAGGGCCTTTAACGCGGATCTCTCCCTCTACCCCGCGCCCCACGACCTCTCCCTCGATTGTCACAACCTTGACCACGACCCCTGCGGTTAGCGGGCCCTCAGTCTTTGCAAGTTGTTCATCAGTATCGGTCGTGCGCGCCATGGAGAGGATCGGACACTCGGTAAGCCCATAACCAGAGAGAATTCCAGCGCCCCCGAGTTGTTCTTTCACGTCGTAATGAAGCTGAGGCGGCTTCGCGGCTCCCCCGCCAACAAAGAGTCGTGTCTCTGGGAAGAGCGGGTGGTCAGCGTGCTGCTGCGCCTCTAGGTATGCAAGGTGAAAGAAGGTGCCAGCGCCTGCGACAGTTACTCTCTCGCGTTCAAGCACAGGGATTGTTGTTGCAGGGAGAAACGCCTCGACGATGACCTGAGGTGTACCTGCGATCAGGCCAGCGAAAAGCCAGCCCGCTCCACCAATATGCGTAAAGGGAAAAATCAAAGCGTTGCGGTCTGCGGAGGTGAGCTGGAACGCATCGACCATCGCGTAGCCGGAGTGAGCAACCGTCATATCGGTATGGCGTGCTCCCTTCGGGTCAGCAGTAGTACCAGATGTATAGAAGAGCCAGCGAAGCGGCGCCTCTATCTGCATGCCTGGAGTAAAAGTGCCCAACGCGCCAGTCGGCTCTGCGCCAAGAGATTTTGGATCTCCCTCTGGAAGATTGCTGCGCTCAACAACGACCACCTTGAGCCCGGGAGTCTCGATCGCGATTGAATTCGCCATTGCCGCGTAGTCAAAGCCGCGCCACTCGCCGGTTACGACCAATACCTTTGCACCAGATTCACGCACAACGAAACC
>CAMDSG010000005.1 GCA_945907055.1 Bifidobacterium breve
GAGACCCCAGAATGCCTCATCAGGGCTTGCACCTGCGTGATGAAGACTGAGCAACTGGTCGTCATAGCCTTCACCGGCAGCCATTGCCTTCTCAAAAATGGTTGGGTTCGATGTAACTCCGCGTATGCCATCCTGTGTCATCAAGGCATCGAGACCCCCGCTTCGAAGCATGCTTCGAGAGAGATTGTCATACCAAGGACTCTGCCCAAATTCGTTGAGGCGAGATATTCCGTTTGCCATTTTAGATCCCCTTATTGCTAACCAAAGCTTGAGCACGCTCCACAACTGCTTCTACCGTAAAACCAAAGTGTCGCATCGCTATATCACCGGGCGCAGAGGTACCGAAGGTGTCGATGCCGATTGAGTCCTGCGCATATCGAGCCCACCCGAAGGTGCTCGCTGCCTCAACCGAGAGGCAAGGAACACCTGGTATGAGTACGCCTGCGCGATCCTCGTCTGAGCAATTAGCAAATAAATCCCACGATGGCATCGATACAACACGAGCGCGTATACCAAGTTCATTCAGTTTCATATGCGCATCTACACAGAGAGTGACCTCGGAACCGGTACCGATGAGTATCACGTCAGGCTTCGAATTAGAGGAGTCCGATGCCTCCTTAACTAAGACATAAGCACCCTTGGCTACTCCCTCTGCAGATAGAGCCTCTGTCCCTGGCAGTACTGGAAGGTTCTGCCTCGAGAGGATTATCGCCGTTGGGCCCTTTCCTTTGATGTGGACCCTCCAAGCTGCAGCCACCTCGTTCGCATCTGCTGGCCGAATGAGACGCAGCCCAGGCATAGCTCGAAGCGAAGCAAGCTGCTCAATAGGTTGATGAGTCGGGCCGTCCTCCCCAACTGCGATGGAGTCGTGTGACCAAACAAAAGCAACCTTTGAGCGCTGCATAGCGGCGGTTCGAACAGCGGGGCGCATGTAATCACTAAAGACGAAGAAGGTCCCTCCGAAAGGCAAGAGGCCACCCTCGGCCATTCCGTTCATTACGGAGCCCATTCCGTGTTCACGCACCCCAAAATAGATTTGACGCCCACTGGGATTCTCGGTGGTGAATACCTCTGCGTTCTTCAACGCGGTTCCGGTATTCCCAGTGAGATCTGCGCCACCTCCCATCAACCCTGGAACGTCATCAACAAGCGCATCTAGCACCGCTGCACACGCGACACGAGTCGCAAGCATCGATCCTTCTTCCCATGTCGGAAGCGACTCCTCCCAACCCGGTAAGCCGCTCTGATCTACACATGCATCAAACTCATCTGAGAGTCTCTTGTCCGACGCACGCACTTCTGACAAGCGTTGCATCCAAGCAAGACGCTTCGCTTCTCCGCGCGTTCCAGATATGCGATATTCGCTCAGCACATCGCTAGGTACGGTAAACGTCTCATCAGCAGGGAGCCCAATGATTGCTTTTACAACGCCAATTTCATCCCCACCGAGCGGGTTGCCATGTGCCGCAGCGGTGTCAGTAAATTTGGGCGATGGATACCCAATATGACTACGCAGAACAATCAAAGAGGGCTTGTCTTCAACTGCAATCGCCTCGTTGATCGCTAACTCCAAAGCGTCTAGATCGTTAGCGATCTCGCCAACCTCTAATACGTGCCATCCGTAAGCGACAAAAGCGCTCTCAACTTCGTGGCTGAAAGAGAGATCGGTTGAGCCGTCGATAGTGATCATGTTGTCGTCGTAGATTGCAATCAAGTGCCCTAGGCCTAGATGCCCGGCCAACGATGCTGCCTCGTGGCTTACGCCCTCCTGAAGGTCTCCGTCGCCGCAGATCGTAAAGATGCGGTGATCGCATAGCTCGGCACCGAAACGCGACCGATGATTAGCCTCAGCAACTGCAAGCCCTACTGCGTTGGCAAAACCCTGCCCTAGCGGACCAGTGGTTACCTCAACGCCTCGCGTGTGGCCTTTCTCAGGGTGTCCAGGGGCCTTCGATCCAAGTTGCCGGAAGTTCCGCAGGTCATCAAGTTCAAGACCAAATCCGCATAGGTAAAGCATCGAATAGAGAAGCATCGACGCATGCCCTGCACTGAGGACGAAACGATCGCGATCTGGCCAGAGTGCGTCTTCGGTGTCGTAATTTAGAATCCGGGTGTATAGAACATGCGCCAACGGAGCAAGGGCCATCGGCGTTCCTGGGTGGCCTGACTTTGCAGCCTGCACCGCATCCATTGTGAGACCGCGAATTACTTCGATTCCTCGCTGCTCCCAAGAATCACTATTCCCAGAAAATTCCTTCCCTGCGGTATCGCCAGAATCCATAGGTGTAGACCCGCTTGTTCCAGAGCTACTCGCGCTCAACTAAATCCCCGTTCTCGTCCAGTGTGAAGAATTTGTATCAGTTCGGTCAAGCCTCGGGTTCCGCCCCATTAGCCCTGAAGAGCGATCCTACGCAGACCCACCGGTCTGCCTGAGTATTTACCGCAAGTTCCTTGCAATTCACCTCGGGAAAAGAGCAAGGCTTGCAGTAAATCCATGAAGATGGTTCTCCCCTGCAATCGGACCAATCTCGCCGGCGCAGGCCATGCCCGCCAACGGCAGTGGGCCAATCGCAGTCTGGACAGCCTCGGCATCTTGGTTGGGCTTTAAGAAGAAGCGGGACCCGCGCCCATTGCAAGTAAACATCAGCACACCGCCAGCCTCCTCTCCATCTAGTAATACCCCTAAATCCTCCAAGGCCGAGGCGGCATCACGAACCTGGAACTGAGCAGTGGTGCCTACCTCAACGTGTGCTCCTATCGCAATTGCTCCGGTGACTCTGTCGCCGCCGATAACAGAGCGAATCAAGAAGTCACCTCTGCCCAGAATGTCATCACTCTCATTAACTGCCACTCCGAGATGAACTCCACCTCTAAGTAGCTCACGATCAGTCTCCTCGGCCTCCGAGGCGACATCGCGCAGACGATCCAATGCAGTCTTGCCCCCCAATGACTCAATGAATTGGCCCTCTGAAGCAGTAACAGTAAAAGGAACCCCAAGTGGGCGACATCCTTGAGAGACAACAGTTCTTATTGGCTCGCCGCCTGAGATAGCAATGCCGACAGCTCCGCTTGTGAGTATCTCGTTGTTCAAGACCATGCGATTCAAACCTGGTCGGGATCCTGCTGAAGCATTTCCCCCAACAATGAGTAGCTGTGGGTATCGCGCCTCGGCGGACCGAAGCGCTAAATCAACTGGGAAACTAAACGGATCAGCGAGTAGAAGAAGAGTATGAGCAGCGTCCGTGGCATCAGACCAACCCGCTACTTCTAGACCATCAAGGGTCTGTACCGCCTCGAGCCTCATAACATCAAGGTCATTATCAGGCAGCACCGCCGCGAAGATGCTCAAGCCAGGTGCGTCTTCAATCTCGGTCTCTCCGCCTATAGCGGAGACTGATGTAGCTGCGATTACTGCATGCGCATTCAAGAGACTCTGCAGAGCAGAATGGATATCCTCGAATGCGCCGATGTGGTGAGCAGTTGCGAACCAGACAACTAAGTCTGGGCGCTCTCCGTTAAGAGTCTCGATGAGTGCTCCCACGGCTTCACCAACCGCTTGAGTCGCCAAGGGATGGGAGGAGCAACTCGATGCAAAGGTTCTTTCTTGGTTCATCATTAATCTTTCGGGACCGGGCCTAGGACGCGCCGTAGGCGAACAATTCCTCCGAGAGTGCGCGGAACACGTCGAAGGATTGAGGTTCTTGATGGTCGAAGTTCAGTCACGTCCACAGGCACCTCAGCGACAATCATTCCTGCCCGCTCGGCACGAATAATTACCTCTGTATCGAATAGGTCAGCACCGCACTGACATGAATCAATTACGCCACGAAGCGCCCCGAGATTGAGTACCTTCATACCGTGCGTGTCGGAGAGCGAGAGCCCGAACTGTCGCCTGAGTATCCCGCTAAATATGGCTGTGGCAAGCCTGCGAAGTCTGGAGCGATTGTCGCTTGAGCCCGGTGCTCGCTTGGAGCCAACTACGACGACCGGGCCAGTTGGATTCGCACTCCAATCGAGAACCTCTAGTGCCGAGTCAGCAAAATCGAGGTCGAAATAATCAACATCGAAAATAATCGCCACTTCGCCAACGGAACTCTTGAGACCGGCCCGCAATGCCTCGCCGTAATCCGCGTATCCAAGCGACTGAGTAGAGACCTCGGGGAGTCTGGAGCAGATCTCCTCAGCAATCTGGTTGGTCTCATCGGTTGATCCGTTCTCGACGATCTGGATCTCAAAGGAGATCTTGCGTGAGGTAAATCCTTCGTGAATCGCTGCGACTGTGGCGTCGAGCATCCCAGACTCGTTGAACGCTGGAAGCACTACCGATATCACTTGCGGTCCTTTTAAATCTCTAGGGGTTCAGATTAACAACCGACGGAGATCCCGCCCTCAGCCCGTTAGGCTACCCGGCCGAGGAGAGGAATCCGTCTTGACGACATTGTCAGAAGCATCATCTAAAGAATTACTCAGGCGCCACGGAGTTCCATTCGCAGAGGAGCGTATTGTCTCTTCTCCAGAGGAGGCGATTGAAGCGGCCGAGAAAATCGGATATCCCTGTGTCGCCAAGTTAAACGGTGACCGAATTGCTCACAAAACCGAGCGCGGCCTCGTACGGCTAGGACTTCAGAGCCCCGAGGCGGTTAGGGACGCCGTTAGCGATCTCTTCGGCGCTGCAAAGCCTGAGGATGGGGAGGTCTCAGTCCTTATCGCACCGATGCTCAGCGGAGCACGCGAACTCATCGCAGGGTTCTTAACAGATGAACAATTTGGAAAGGTAGTAATGATCGGAGTCGGGGGAGTTCTCGCTGAAGCAATTGCGGATGTCGCTTTTAGGCTTCTTCCCCTAGCGAGTGGCGACGCCGAGTCGATGATCGACGAGCTTAAGACTCAGTCCCTCTTCGAGGAATTCCGAGGGGAGCCTGCGATAAACAAAGACTCGGTTGCGATCGTGTTAAACGCTCTAAGCAACGTCGCAATAGCGGAATCAAACGTTCTCTCTGTTGACCTGAACCCTCTCATCATCGTAGATGGGGAGCCAATCGCAGTAGATGCCCTCGTTGAGATCCTTAGTGGAGTCTCCAAGTGACTCCGCCTCGTGAAGGATTCAAAGCGTTCTTCGATCCGCGCGGCGTTGTAGTTGCGGGAGCCTCAACACACCCCGGGAAATTCGGGTTTGTTGCCCTGCACAACATTCTCTCCCAAGGTTACGCAGGTGAGGTCTACGCAACCAATAGAGATGGCGGATCCATTCTTGGAATTGAGACTGTCCCTAGCATTGATGACCTACCACCGGATGCTGTTGTAGACCTTGTATTTGTCTGCACCCCCGCATCTGGCAACGAGGACTTAATCAGAGCCTGTTCTCGGCGCGGAATACGTGCTGCCTTTGTTACCTCGGCAGGATACGGCGAGTCTGGAGAAGACGGCCGAGTAGCGGAGCAGAGACTTGTTGCGCTCGCCGACGAACTCGGAATACTTCTAGCGGGGCCAAACGGACAGGGAGTTGTATCGACTCCCTCGAGACTCTGTGCTCAGATTGTGGCTCCATACCCGCCGGCGGGCCGCATAGGCGTTGCGAGCCAATCCGGCAACTTTGTCTCTTCATTCCTGAACTATGCATACCAGAGCGGGGTCGGCATAAGTCGTGCAGTCTCCGCAGGTAATGCAGCTGCGTTGACTGTCCCAGATCTTCTTGACTTTTATGCAAGCGACGATGAAACCGATGTCTCTCTTGCTTATGTGGAGGGCATAGCGGATGGCAGGGCCTTCGCTGAACGTATCCGGGTCGTTACAGAGCAGAAGCCCGTAGTTTTGCTGAAGGGCGGCGCAACATCGGGCGGACAACGCGCTGCGGCGTCCCATACCGGTGCGCTCGCAACAGATGATCGCATTTTTGATGGTGCCATGCGCCAATCAGGGGCTACTCGAGCAGCCAACGTAGAGGAGGCCTTTGAGGCCGCTGCAACGTTTGCTACGCAGCCTCTGCCTAGGGGTCCTCGAGTTGGCGTAATAACGACCGCCGGAGGTTGGGGTGTAGTAACCGCTGATGCCATTACCCGTTCCTCACTCGAGTTAGCGATACTCTCAGACTCGTTGCGCGATGCAATTGATTTACTTCTTCCTCCGCGCTGGAGCCGCAATAACCCCATCGATCTTGCGGGCGGGGAGACGAGGGACACGATCCCCGAGATCCTGTCTTTGGTGGCACAGGACCCGACTATCGACGCCATTATTTATCTGGGGCTCGGCATTCAGTCGAACCAAGCGAGCCTGATGCGAAACGGTTCTTTCTATCCAGACCATGGGATTGAGCGGATAGTTGACTACCACGAGCGGCAGGACAGAAGGTTCGCCGAGGCCGCAGCAGAGATATCTCAAACCTTCGGCAAGCCGATACTCACCGCAACCGAATTAGCTATTGCAGATCCAAATAATGCCGGTCCCCGAGCGGTAAGAGAAACAAAAAAACTTTGCTACGCATCCTCTAATAGAGCAGTAACGGCTCTTGAGCATCTTTGGCAGCATGCTCGCTGGCGAGAGCAACACGGTTTGACTTGATTACTACGCATCGAAGGCGCCAACGAATCACTGCTACCGCACTCGGAGTCGTCGGTGCCACCTTTATTGGGGTTGCGCTTCTCTGGACCCATGAAGAAAGCAGCTCTTCGGCAGTCTCTCCGGCAAGCACTACGCCCCTCTTCTCGCCTCGCCGTCTGCCTGCGACCATCATCGATACCGCAAGCGCTCTGCGGCTCAAATCTCAGATCGAGTCAGTCTCGATTGGGAGCGATGCCTGCTTTGTTGTTGACGATGCGGGAGAGTCGATCGCAGAATTCAATTCGAATACTCCGCTTAGGCCGGCCAGCGCGATGAAGTTAGTCAGTTCTGCAGGGGTAGTTGACGTACTCGGGCCTGGCTATACATTTACAACAAAGGTGGTCGGGGATTCTGGGTCTTCCTCCGATTCCCTCACACTCGTGGGGTCAGGAGACCCCGTGTTATCCACCCCCCAGGGGATTGCCGCTATTGA
Organism: Bifidobacterium breve; assembly: GCA_945907055.1. Classification (GTDB taxonomy): domain Bacteria; phylum Actinomycetota; class Acidimicrobiia; order IMCC26256; family IMCC26256; genus IMCC26256. The sequence goes on from CAMDSG010000005.1 coordinate 7,031, forward strand.
GCGCGACCCTGTTAGGCGCGGCTCAGCAATTACGGAGCTCGCAATTTTAGCTGATCGTGTCGTCGCCGCTGGGGTCCGTTCTTTGCCGAAGGGCATCGTGGTAGACGACCACGTTTTCGATGAACGTCGCTACAACCCTGCATGGCCAATCTCGTATCGAACCGACGGCGAGATCGGACCAATAGGTGCCCTCTCCGTTGACTCAGGTTGGAGTAATCCAAGTGCTCGCAGTGCCTCTGGTGAAGATCCTGCCCTCGCAGCTGGAGCATCCTTCGCAAGCCTTTTACGTGATCGGGGCGTAAAGGTTGGCGGAGTCACGACCGGACGGGCATCCCAGGGCGATACGACAGTCGCTGAGATCAAGTCTCCGAGATTGGACGAGATCGTCGCGAGCATCCTCTCTTCGAGTAACAATCATGGCTCTGAGATGTTAGTTAAGGCGGTATCCGCGAATGCTGGAAACACCGGGAGCACCGCCGATGGAGTTGAGCGAATTAAGCAGCGTTTAGTGAGGAGGGGAGTATTCATCGATGGAATGGTGATGCTTGATGGCTCGGGCCTGGCTAGACAAGATGCAGTTAGCTGCAGGACGCTAAAGGATGTCCTCGGGTTAGGGGAGAGGCGCAAGACCAAGGTGATCAAGACCGGCCTTGCCATCGCTGGGGTGCGGGGCAGTCTCGCTCTGCGCTTAGATGAAACAGAACTAGACGGGCGCTTGTTTGCTAAGACCGGGACGCTAAATGGAGTCTCAGCGCTCGCCGGCCGGGTAGAGGTGCGCAGGCCGCTTCTATTTGCGCTCATTCTAAATGGCGCCTTCTCAGAGCAGCAGGCATACGCAAAGCGTGAGGAGGTGGCCAAATTGATTTCGCGCTTTCCAGACGTTGCGATCTCACTTCCTGACCTCCCATTACCGGGGAATCCATGACCCCGTTTGCCCAGCGCACCCCTTACAGGCGAGACTCACCCCGTGGCCCCAAGTAGCAAACCTCTTCCGCAGCAAGGACTCGAACTAAAAGAGCTTGTTGTTGCGTATTTCAAGCAAGAGACAACCGATGAACTCAAGGGGCTTGCCGGTTATGTCGCATTCGGTTTGTCGGCTTGGCTCCTAATAGGCATTGGGGTTGTCTGTGCCGCCGTTGGATTACTGAGGCTTCTTCAAGAAGAAATGGCGTCGGTCTTCGATGGCAATTGGTCTTGGGCGCCGTATCTAATTGTTGTATTGATCCTAGGAATCAGCGGTTACATAACATGGAAGGCGACTACCCGTCGCCGGGAAGGCAGCTCTCGATGACCCCTGATGATAAACGAATCTCACCGGAAGATATACGTAACAAACTTAACGAGATTACCGGTAGCGTCGGCGACGAATTTGAGACGACCAAAAGCACAGCAGTTACCGTTGGGGCAATTGTAATTGGGGTAGTCATCGTCTCCGTATTCCTACTCGGACGACGCAGAGGAAAGCGGCTCGCGACGATTGTTGAGATCAGACGCGTATGAAGACCGCACGTGCTGTGGTCGGTTCACTGATTCTTTACTCGGCGAGACGCCAGACGCCAAGACGTGTCTTGGGCCTCTCGTACCTAGTCTTTCGATTTCTGCTCCGTCGCTTAAAGACTAAGAACAAAACGATTTTAAAGTTCGAGGTTGAACCCGGTTCACGCTATGAAATTATCGGTCTCCGACGCGGCGTATAGCCAGCGATGGTCGCTCCATCCCAGCACCGAGAAACTCCAGGAATCCGGTTACTCTTAACCCATGCTCAATACCCTCAAATTTGCTCAAGTACTCTGAGTAAATGAAAATCATTCTCCGTAATCCACGTCGCGAGATCGAGATTCAGGGGCCCATGGTCGCCGACTCTCTTCTTCGCCGTCTTGAGATCAACCCTGAGACTGTCCTAATTATCTGCAATGGCACTCTTGTTCCACGAGATACACGTTTCACCGACGACGACGAAATTGAACTCCGCCCTGTCATCTCAGGGGGCGCAGCGTGAAATGTCGCAGGTGTAAGGCGCCAGCAGTAATTGATATTCGTCGCCATAACGCGGCATTCTGCAGAGACTGCTTTATACACCACTGCAAGGAACAGGTTAAGAAGGCCATCGACGAGTTCAAGATGTTTGGGCCAGAAGAGAGGATTCTTGTAGCCGTATCTGGCGGCAAAGACTCGTTAGCGCTGTGGCACATGCTCGCCCAACTTGGTTACAGAGTTGACGGCCTTTACATCGGCCTAGGGATCGGTGACTACTCAGATGAGTCAGGGGTTAAGACCCGCGCTTTTGCTAATGCGCATGGATACAAGCTCGTAGAGGTCTCCCTACCTAGTGATTATGGGTATGACATTCCAACTGCAGCGAGCCGCACTAACCGCGCACCTTGCAGTTCATGTGGGCTCTCCAAACGCCACCTATTTAACAAGGCTGCACTCGACGGGGAGTACGATGTTCTCGCCACTGGACATAATCTCGACGACGAGGCCGCCGTGTTGTTAGGCAATGTTCTCCACTGGGAGCCTGGGTACTTGGGGCGCCAATATCCTGTACTTCCCGCTACGGATGGTTTCGCCAAAAAAGTCAAGCCATTGGTGAAGATGGGGGAGCGTGAGATGGCGGCCTACTGCGTTCTTCTCGATATCGATTACCAAGTAGAGGAGTGCCCGATGGCCGAGGGCAATCGGCATCTTGGATACAAGGAAGTCCTGAACAGCCTTGAGCAACGCTCACCCGGTGCAAAGGCTGCTTTTCTCAGCTCTTTCTTCTCTCGCGGGCATGAATACTTTCGTGAAGCAGCGCATGTCGAGAAGGGTGAACTCAATTCATGCGACGAGTGTGGATCACCAACTACCGGCAGCCGATGCGCATTCTGCGCGCTCCGCAATCGTGTGATATCGGAGACACCAGTATCAATTAGCCGGATATCAAATGCTCCGATATCAATTAGTCGGAAGGACTGACAATGGCGCGACCATTAGAGATTGGCGACACGATCCTCCTAGAGGACAACAAGCGCCGTAGGCACATGATCACCTTGAGCGCTGAGGGTGAATTCCATACGCATACTGGGGTTCTTCCGCATACTTTATTAATTGGGAAGCCTGAAGGAACTGTTGCGCGCACAACTCGAGGCACCAAACTAACGGCGTTCAGACCCACTCTCTCTGAGTACATTCTCAAAATGCCGCGCGGCGCTCAGGTCATTTACCCAAAGGACCTAGGGCCTATTCTTATGCTCGCCGATATATTCCCGGGGGCACGCGTTCTCGAGTCCGGGGTCGGATCCGGGGCACTAACAATGACGCTCCTGCGCGCAGTTGGTGCAACTGGAAGTGTCCTCGGGTATGAAATTCGGGAGGACTTCGCAGAGACCGCGCGCAAGAATGTTGAGGGCTTCCTAGGTACGGATATTCCTCTGGAGATAGAGGTTCGAGATATTTATGAGGGCATCCCCGCCGAGGGTGTAGACCGCATTGTCCTAGATCTACCGGAGCCTTGGAGAGTTGTAGAGCATGCGGAGAAGTGCTTAAGCCCCGGCGGAATTCTGCTCTGCTACCTTCCAACAATCGGGCAGGTCGGCCTCCTCAGGGAGCGCCTTGAAGACTCTGCGTTTGGAATGCTCGAGTCTCTAGAGGTCCTCCATCGGACATGGCACGTTGAGGGTCAGTCGATTAGACCGGATCATCGGATGGTTGCGCATACAGGCTTCCTTACTCATGCGCGCCTTCTGGCGCCGAATGAGTGAACACTCTCGACATAGCACTGCTGTGTGCAGCCATCTTGGCTGCGATGGCTGGGTCTCGGCTGGGCTTCATTCGCCACTTCGCCATTTGGCTCGGCCTTTTTCTAGGTGGAGTGTTGGGAATAGCACTACAGCCCTCAGTCGCAGACCGTTTTGCTAAGAGCAGCGACACCGTTGTTCTATCTGCTCCATTTCTCTCGCTTCTAATCTGCACGGGCATCGGCGCAGCTCTGTTGGGCGCTGCATTTCGCGCCCTTCGGACCACGAATAGCGTAGCGAAAAGGCCTTTCCTGCCCCTCGACCGCACACTTGGTGCAGTTGCTGGCGTCGCGGCGGTGGCATTTTTAGTTTGGGCTCTAACCCCAGTCGTAACAGCCACACGCTATTGGCCAGTTGAGATCTCAGATGGCTCAGCAATTCTTAAAGCAATAGAGAGAAAATCTCCACGCATTCCAGACGCACTTGTAACAGCCGCTCAAACTTACGCGAGTGCCAGCGACGGGGAAATAGCAGGAGCAGGAGTCGCACCGGGTCGAGACTCTGCTGAAAACGTCATACCCCCGAAGGCCCCAGCGCTTAGCCAATCTGTATTGGCAGCTGTCAGAGCAGCAACACTCCGTGTCGAGGGGCGTGCTTGCTCTCTTATCCAGGATGGCACAGGGGTTGTAGTTGCGAGAGACCTTGTAGTGACAAACGCTCACGTCATAGCAGGGGAGAACGGAAGCACAACAGTTAGCAATGGAGAGATACGCCGCAGGGCCGATGTAGTGGCATTCGACCCGAGGCGCGACATAGCGGTGCTACGGATCAAAAACCTAGGGATAACGCCATTGAAATTCTCTAGCCCACTTACTGATACGAAAGTAGCAATATTTGGTTACCCGGGGGGGCGCGAACTAAGGGCCGAGGGTGGTCGCATAGTGGATCAGATTAAGGCAACCGGTAGCGACCTATACGGGAAGGGTAACTGGTCGAGAAAGATCTTAATTCTCGCAGCAAACCTTGTACCTGGGGACTCGGGTGGACCCGTAGTTGCAGCATCGGGTCAAGTCTTGGGGCTGTCATTCGCTATTGACCCACGAATTGCTAATAGAAGCTACGCACTTGATCCAAGTGAAGTACGAGCGGTCCTTAAGACTGTCGGCGTAGCTAGGGTCGGTACCGGTAAATGCCTCGGAAAATAGTCCTGTCGCTATACAACTCCGAACCACCCTCCGATAGTGACACCTACAACAACCACAGCAAGCAAAGAGACAACAAGCACGCAGAGTAGAGAGATTGCTTTGTTCATCGGGGAGCTCACTGCATCACCGACAACAGATTGACGATTAGATAGAACGTAGAGGAACCCAAGAATGATTGGCGTGATCAATCCGTTGAGTATCTGCATACCGATGAGTAGTGCAAATAGATTGACCGGAATCAGTGCAACAAGTGCACCAATCACTACTTGAGCAGCGAATAGGCCTAGAAAGAGTGGTGCCTCTGAGAAGCGCCTCGATACCGATCGCTCTGCTCCTACAGCCTCCGCGAGCCCATACGCAGTTGATAGCGGTACCACGGCTGCAGCTAATGCTGATGCTCCTAGGAGTCCGATACCAAATAGGACCTCTGCTCCTGCGCCCGCGACTGGTTCGAGTGCCTTCGCAGCCTGAGCCGCAGAATTCAATGGACCGGTTCCACCAATAGTGGCGGCGGTCGCGATCAAGATGCAGATGAATATGAGTCCAGCGATGATCGCCCCGCCCACCGCATCAGTTCGCACACGCGGATAATCTTCTGGGCCTGCGCCACTATCGGCCACAGCAGCCGCCTGATATAGCTGCATATACGGAGTGATCGTTGTGCCCACTAGCGCAATAGCCATTAGTAAGAAAGCTTTGCTCCCAACAAAATGAGGGATTACCGCATTTGAGACAACCTGGCTCCAGTCAGGGTGGGAGAGAATCATTGCGAATGGGTATGCGAGGAATGCGAGAGCGAAGGTTAAGAAAATTCTCTCAGCCCAGCGATAGGAACCGAAGACGACAACGCCAATCAAAATCACAGCGGAGATCGGTACAGAAATGTAACGACTCACGCCGAACAGTTCTAGAGCCGCTCCAATCCCTGCAAACTCAGAGACCACTAATCCAAGGTTTGCAACCAAGATACAGAAAACTGCGAACGCACCAATACGAAGACTGAACTGCTCTCGAACAAGAGCCATAATCCCGCCGCCTCCGAAGGTGCCAACACGAGCGGCCATCTCCTGCACAACGATAAGCATCAGCGTAATTACAACCGCTAGAAATAATGGTTTATACGCAAACTGCGCACCGGCTGAGGAGTAGGTGGCAATGCCACCTGAATCATTCCCCGCATTAGCGGCGATCAACCCAGGGCCAAGTATTGCAAAGACCGCTGTAGGCCTTACCCACCTACCAAGTCTGCGCGGCTTCACGCCTGGCGAGGTATTCATCATCCGACCAAGAATCGAGGGAACCGCAGTTTCCCTCGCTCGGGTACAAGAGCATCAACAAGATCATCTGCGAGGATTCGCCCAAGCGGACGGTTCTCGGAGTCCACAACGACTACCGAGGACCCCCGAGACTCAATAAATTGCTCTACTACAAAAGCGACCGATGTCTCGGGAGAGACAGTGACCGGATCTGGTCCTCCATCTAACGAGCCGACCAAATCCTCTTTCGCTGCAACAAGAAGTTCAAAGAGTCCAATGTCGTGAATAAGGCGCCCATCGGAGTCGACGATTATCACGGCATCTACATCAGCCTGGTGCTCCGCCTCAGACCGGAGTATCCGTCGTACCTCTCCGACAGTCATATCTGGGCGCACAAGAATCAGATTTGTGGTCATGACTCCACCGGCAGACTCCTCGTCGTAACCAAGCAATCGTGCCAAGAGTTCAGCATTCTCCCGAGGCATCACTGCTATCAGCGCATCGACCTCCTCGTCCTCAAATTCACGTAGTGCATCGACAGCCTCGTCGGGCTCCATCTCAATCAATAACGCTGCGGCATCCTCTGGTGTCATCTCGCGTAATAGTTCGCGCAGTTCGCCCGGCTCCATCTCCTCAAGGGCATCGGCTGCAGCCTCAGGATCGAGCGCTCGCAGGAGTTCTTGGCGCTCATCACGACCAAGTTCTTCTAGTAGGTCTGCAAGTTCAGCTGGGCGCAGTCTCTTCAACGCTTGGTTTGGTGAAGCGAGACGCATCGGGCCGTCACCTGTCCCGAATGGCTGCACCGCAGCCCAATCAATTACTCGATCGGGGGTGGGGCGTGTTCGACGATTGGCAGGGCCAAGACGGCGTAGGAGCGTTGCAAACCCGACGTCTACACCGACTAGCCGTATTTCTTCTGCAACCAAAGCCAAATACAGGTCAGATGCTCGAACGACTCTCACACCATCTATGTCAACAAGTTGGTGATCGACAACATCTGCGTTTAGTGAGACTTCATCGTCTCGTCGATTAAAATCCCGTAGGTCCATTCGTGCCGAATTAAGGCGCGCAACATCTTGGGTTATTGACTGCACCTGCTCAATTGGGACGTATGCACGCCTACGACCGACCCTCACTACCAACCCGGTCACAGGTGGATATCCCTCTCCAGACCAGCGAACCACTACATCGGAGATACGCCCGACCTCGATATCGCCGATGGTCGTTACGGCGCGTCCAACTAGACCTGCGACAGAGATCAGTGCCTCTGCGACGGTGCGGTTTGCGAGAATTCGTTTTGTTCTTCGTTCCTGACGGCGCTTGATAGCACCATTAGCCCGAAACGTTTGGCGTAGGGCCATGCGGGGCTCCCAGTTCGGCGGCCAACAAAGGCGGCTATGGGTTGCTATTTAAGATTCCGCACCTTGAGTCTTGCGTCTCTAGAGAGAGCGCCTCATTAAGGAGGTACGGCGATAGGTACTCGGGGGTTCTCCGGATTTCATGCGCCTCACCTCCACATTTCATCAAAGCAAAAAGTAACCAACACCGGCACCTTACCAGCAAGAGAAATTAAGTGATTCCGTGCTCTTTAAAACGCCCATGCTCCTAAAAACACCCATGCTCTCTAAACCCGGGCCAAATAAACACTTTTGGCAATGTGGCTCAATGGTGGCGCTGATTTATAGGAGTTTTATATTTGCATAAGCAAGAAGGGGCCCTTTTAGGCCCCCTCAAGTCTTTCATTCTTAAATTTTGCAGAGACCCTGCCTAATTAAAGACCCTGATTGAGAATCAGAAAGATGGCGTTCTATGGCTCGATGAAGATGCACTCGCCAGGGCACTCGTCCGCTGACTCAATTACTGCCTCAAGCATTCCATCGGGAACATCGGCTAATCCCTCAGCACCACCCGGCTCATTGAATATTTTATCGCCCTCTTTTACATAGGCGAGACCGTCATCAAGAAGCGCAAAGACTGCGGGGGCAATCTCTTCGCAGAGGCCATCTCCGGTGCACAGGTCTTGGTCAATCCACACCTTCATTTTTGCTCCTTGGATCATTCTCCGGGCCAGCGCCCAGTTCGACATAGTTTGAGGAATTTACTAGCCCCTCAATCGTAGACGCATAATAGACGGGCATACGGCATTGTGGCTCTCCATCATGGCTAGGGTGACATATGTGACACCGCCCGAGGCACGGATCGGACCGTCACAGTGATTACCTGATTACCTAAATCCGGGACCATCTAAATCTAAGACCATCTAAATCTGGAGGGAAACGTGGCTACCGAGCACGAACGGCGCCTCTCCGAATACGCATCACAGGTTGGGGAGCTTCAAGCCGAGATCAAATACCTCGAAGAGGAGGCGGCTGTACTCACTCGCAAGCTCCTCGAAGCCCCTGCCCGGGTACGCACCCTCGAGGAGCGCATGCTCGAGACCAAAGGGCAGCTCACACAGGCCGTTTCTCAGAATGAGCGCCTCTCAGCAACGTTGCGCGAGGCACGCGAGCACATTGCGGCTCTGCGAGAAGAGGTCGAGAAATTGACGATGCCTCCATCTGCCTACGGCACATATCTTGGGAAGAACGATGATGGCACTGTGGATATATTCAGCGCCGGGCGGAAAATGCGTGTTGCACTACATCCAGAGCTCGAGTCTTTAGAACTTCGCAGAGGCCAAGAGATCGTATTGAATGAGTCTCTCAGCGTTGTATTAGCGAGAGGCCCTGAGACCCAAGGTGAGGTCGTTATATTCAAGGAGCTTCTCGCCGATGGACGCAGGGCGCTGATCGTCGGGAGAGCGGATGAAGAGCGCGTCTGCGAACTCGCTGACGAACTAATTGGGCTCAGGATTCGAGCCGGCGAACATATTCTCATGGAGGGCCGATCCGGACTCCTCATAGAGCGAATTCCTCGACCAGAGGTCGAAGAATTAGTACTCGAGGAGGTCCCGGACGTCACCTACGACGATGTCGGCGGGCTCGATTCACAGATAGAGATGATCAAGGATGCGGTGGAACTCCCTTACCTCTTCGCCAACCTCTTCGCCGAGCATCAATTGCAGGCCCCTAAGGGCATCCTCCTCTACGGACCTCCTGGCTGCGGCAAGACCCTAATTGCGAAGGCAGTCGCGAACTCTCTAGCAAAGCGTGTAGCCGAGAAAACCGGTAACGAATCAACGCGTTCGTATTTTCTCAACGTTAAAGGCCCGGAACTGCTCAACAAGTACGTAGGCGAGACAGAGCGGCAGATCAGATTGATCTTCGAAAGGGCACGCGAGAAATCAGAAGAAGGAGTTCCAGTAATAGTTTTCTTTGACGAGATGGACTCACTCTTTCGAACGCGCGGCACCGGAATCTCCTCAGATATTGAGTCCACAATTGTTCCGCAATTACTGGCCGAGATCGATGGCGTTGAGAGCCTTAAGAATGTAATTGTGATCGGTGCGTCGAATAGAGAAGACCTAATTGACCCCGCCATCCTCAGGCCCGGCCGCCTCGATGTCAAAATCAAGATCGAACGCCCGAACAAACAATCCGCTAAACAAATTTTCTTGCAGTATTTGACCCCTGATCTTCCTTTGTCGGCAGATGAATTGAAGCAGGTAAAAGGCGACCGTCTGCTCTGCATCAACTCGATGATCGATCGTGCAGTCGAGACTATGTACTCGGTTGAGGACGAGAACCGATTTCTCGAGGTTACCTACCAGAATGGCGATAAGGAACTTTTATATTTCAAGGACTTCTCCTCCGGAGCGATGATTGAGAATATTGTCCGACGCGCGAAGAAGCTCTCGATTAAGAGGCAGATTCGCGGTGACGAGCCTGGTATTCGAACACAGGATCTAGTCGATTCAATTCGGCAGGAATTTCACGAACATGAGGACCTACCCAATACAACGAACCCCGATGACTGGGCCAAGATCTCAGGTAAGAAGGGCGAACGAATTGTTTATGTGCGCACGCTTCTAACCAAGGGTGCTGATGCAGAGGGCGGCCGGCAGATAGACCGCGTAGCGACTGGGCAATACCTCTGATCACCTTGACCCCATTACTTCCGAGGGAGGTGTCGCGGCTTGTCCGTTCCTAAGGTCTGTGGCATTGAGACCGAGTACGGAGTTAGTCGGCGTGGAGGGGGCGATGACAACCCTGTTGTTGCGTCATCCTTACTCATCAATGCCTATGTCGAGGACAAGCGAGTCGGATGGGATTTCGAGGATGAAACTCCGGCTCGAGATGCGCGCGGTTTTACTAGAGATGCATCTAACCCCCCGGATGTAGAGACACATCTTGTCAATACGGTGCTCACAAACGGCGCTAGATACTACGTTGACCACGCGCACCCTGAATACTCCACCCCCGAATGTACAGATGCTTTGAGTCTCCTGCGAGCCGATAAAGCAGGGGAGCGGATCATTGCTAAGTCAATGGAGTTAGCGCGACTCGCCCAAGGTGCAGTAGGTGAAATCGTGACCTATAAGAACAACTCTGACGGAAAGGGAAACTCGTACGGATGCCATGAGAACTACCTAATGGACCGTAACTGTGCATTCGGAGAGATTGTCAAAAACCTCTTGCCATGGTTTGTTACGAGGCAGATATTCACAGGTGCTGGAAAAGTTGGTTCGGAGCACGCACGCGAGGGCATCGAGTTTCAAATGAGTGCCCGCTCTGATTTCTTCGAGGAAGAAGTTGGACTAGAGACCACTATTCGTCGCCCGATCGTAAACACTCGCGACGAACCGCACGCAATGTCTAGTCAGTATCGTCGTCTCCACGTAATCGTAGGGGATGCCAATCTCTGCGAGTTATCCACATTCTTAAAAGTAGGGACCACTGCAATAGTCCTCGCCATGATCGAGGACAATGCAATTGAGAACGATCTCTCAATCTACGAACCCGTGCGGGCTCTTCGAGAGGTGTCGAGAGATCTAACCTGCGGTTCGTTACTTGAACTTCGTAACGGCCGCAGCGCATCTCCACTCGATCTCCAGTGGGAGTTCTTTAAAAGCGCCCAACGCTACGCAGCGCGCACCGGGCTAGAGGACTGTGGTGGGGAGATTGTTGGCGCGGAGGTATTGAGAAGATGGGAGGAGGTGCTCTCCGCCTTAGAGGTTGACCCTCTCAGCCTTGATGGCAGATTGGATTGGGTCACCAAATATTGCCTGCTCGAGCAGTTCAGAGAGAGAGATGGCGTGACATGGGACAACCCAAAATTGGCACTCATAGACCTCCAATACCACGATGTTCGCCCTGAGCGTTCACTCTACGAACGCCTTGTCCGGGCTGGAAAAATTGAGAGAATTCTCACCGAGGAGGAGATTGAGCAGGCGGTGTCTCAACCCCCTCATGATACCCGTGCTTACTTCAGGGGAGAGTGCCTACGTAGGTGGCCACAGTCGATCGTCGCCGCAAACTGGGACAGCATCGTCTTCGATGTCGGCTCCGGATCCCTTCAGAGGGTTCCAATGATGGATCCACTCAAGGGAACAAGACACCTTGTCGAAGCGTTACTCAATTCATGCGAGACTCCAATAGAACTAATTGAGAAGTTGGGAACACCCCATTAGTAATAAGTTGCTCCTTGTGCTCAAGATTTATCTCTAACGATCAGCCCAAATATTTGAACGTGGCCTCTTAGCCGCCGAATTTATAGAACTTAAAGAAATTCAAGAATATAAAGAGTTCGTTTAGCCTAAAACTCAAAGGAGTATTCAATGCCAGAGCGGGAGCAGATACAGAAGACTCCGCAGAAGAGAAGGGAGGAGGAGTCAGCCGAGACATCTGCCCCGTCATCTCAGGGAGAGAAGATCAAGGGAGAGTTAGATGAGCTCCTAGATGAAATCGACTCCGTGCTCGAGACAAACGCCGAGGAATTTGTTAAGTCTTATATCCAAAAGGGCGGGGAGTAGCACTGCCCTCAGGACCCAAGGGCGCATAGGCTGAGGCGATGAACGAAACTCCGCTACTCCCCATTTTCTCCGAGGGCACAGATCCTGGCCCGTCATTCCTGAATCTGCTTCGTCGAGTTGCACCAGATTCGCTACAGATGCCTCAAGGCATACCCGGGCAGACATTGCCGTTCGAATTAGCCCATGGAACAACCGTCTTAGCCATTAGATGCGAAGGTGGCGTCGTCATGGCAGGCGACAGGAGAGCTACTTCGGGAAACTCTATTGCCAACCGCCGAATCGAGAAATTATTTGCGGCCGACGAGTACTCGGGTGTCGCGATTGCCGGTACCGCTGGCCTCGCTATCGAGATGGTCCGGTTATTCCAGGTTCAACTTGAGCACTACGAGAAGATTGAGGGAGCCGCACTCTCGTTGGAGGGAAAGGCAAATCAACTCTCGCAGATGGTTCGGGCGAACCTACCGGCGGCAATGCAAGGTCTTGTCGTCGTTCCATTATTTGCAGGCTTCGATAAGCGCCGCGACCGCGGACGCGTCTTTTCATACGACGCCGTAGGAGGCAAGTATGAAGAAGCCGACTTCTCGGCTAATGGTTCCGGAGCAGTACATGCTCGAAACTGGATCAAGGCTTCATGGAGCGAGGGGATTAGCGCAGACGACGCCATCTCAATCTCCATTCGGTCATTATTTGCAGCGGCGGATGAAGATACTGCGACCGGGGGGCCTGACCTCGTGCGCGGGATTTATCCTCTAGTAGCAGTCATCAACTCCGAGGGCTTCAAGTTCCTCGATGAAGCCGACGTAGCAGCAAGGTCTCAACTTCTCTTAGACGGCCCAGAGCGCGGGGGTTCAGCATGAGCATGCCTTTCTATGTCTCTCCTGAACAGGTAATGAAGGACAGAGCAGATTATGCGCGTAAAGGAATAGCGCGAGGTCGCAGCCTTGTCGCCCTTGAATGCACAGAAGGCATCGTTATGGTCGCACAGAACCAAAGCCGAACTCTCTACAAAATCTCAGAGGTTTATGACCGAATAGCCTTCGCCGGTGTGGGGAAATACAACGAATTTCAGATGCTCAAGATCGGTGGAGTCAGGCTCGCTGATATGAAGGGCTTCCAGTATTCACGCGAAGACGTAACAGCGAACTCCTTGGCCAATGCCTACGCACAGACTCTTGGGCAGGTATTTACAAACGAGATGAAGCCTTATGAGGTTGAGATTCTTGTAGCGCAGGTTGGAGCGACTCCAGAGGAGCCCAATGAGTTATTCCATATTCTTTACGACGGAACCTTGATGGACGAATCTGATTACACAGTATTGGGCGGAGACGCCGAGAGGATTGGGGATGCGTTAGAGAACACGTTTAGGCCAGGCCTCACCCTCGCAGAGGCAATTCAGATTGGGGCAAAGTCCTTGGCCGACGAAGGAGTAACTCTTGGAGCAGATCAACTAGAGGTTGCAGCACTCGAGCGAGGCCGTCCCCGTCGTGCATTTAGAAGAGTTACCGGAGACGAACTGCTCGGCATTCTTTCTTGATCACCTCGCTCCAGGGTAAGCCACTGAGAATCATCATTAAGAGGTCGTTTGATTAATGGATAAACGAATCTTTGGGATCGAGAATGAATACGGAGTTACCTGCACCCTTAGAGGGCAGCGACGCCTCAGCCCTGACGAAGTGGCTCGCTACCTTTTTCGAAAAGTTGTTTCCTGGGGGCGATCTAGCAACGTATTTCTCGAGAATGGAGCTCGCCTCTACTTAGATGTTGGGAGCCACCCCGAGTACGCAACTCCTGAGTGCGATTCATTGCTTGATGTAATTGCTCATGACAAGGCAGGGGAGCGCATACTCGAGAGTCTTGTTGAGAGTGCTGAGCACAGACTGAACGAGGAAGGGATACGCGGTGATGTATTTCTATTCAAGAACAACACAGACTCCGCTGGCAATTCTTACGGATGCCACGAGAATTACCTAATTCCTCGCGAGGGTGAACTCTCAAAGTTCACGGACGTGCTCATTCCATTTCTAGTCTCTCGCCAAATATATGCAGGTGCAGGAAAAGTTCTGCAGAGTCCACGTGGAGCGATGTTCTGTATAAGTCAGCGCTCCGAGCATGTCTGGGAGGGGGTCTCTAGTGCTACCACGCGCTCTAGGCCAATCATAAACACTCGAGATGAACCCCACGCTGACGCAGAGAAGTATCGGCGCCTACATGTAATTGTTGGTGACTCCAACATGAGCGAATATACAAGCTTCCTAAAGTTGGGGACCTGCTCAATCGTCTTAAGGATGCTTGAGGAGGACCCTGCTCCGTGGCGAGATATGACTCTAGAGAACCCCATCCGAGCGATACGAGAAATTAGTCATGACATTTCGTGCACGCGAAAGGTGCGTCTAGCTAATGGTCGCGAGCTCTCGGCGGTGGAGATCCAGAGCGAATATTTGGAGCGGGCCCTTAAGTTTGCAGCACGACATGCGCTGAATCCGCTAGAGGCTAGAGCCTTAGAAATGTGGCAGCACTGCATGACACATTTATCCTCTGATCCACTTAAGTTGTCGCGTGAGATCGACTGGGTGATTAAGTATCACCTCATTGAGGCTTACCAGAAACGCCACGGCCTCGAACTTCACGACGCGCGAGTATCTTTTCTTGATCTCGCATATCACGATGTGACGCGTGCTAGGTCGCCTTTTTATTTGATGCAGAAGCGAGGGCAAGTTGATCGTGTTACCTCGGACGAGGAGATTAATAAGGCAATGATCACTCCACCTGCCACCACCCGAGCGAATCTACGCGGGGCATTCATCAAACGCGCGAAGGAGAAGAACCGCGACTACACAGTTGATTGGGTTCATTTAAAGTTGAATGATCAGGCGCAGCGAACAGTTCTATGTAAAGACCCTTTCAAAGCGCATGATGAACGCGTTGAGAAACTGATCGCTTCTCTCTGATGCCAACTTTCAAGACGGGGAGAGTTGCTTCAATACTCAATGAGAGGGAGGGGCTTCAGCGCGTCACGGTAGATCTGGGTGCAGGGCTAGAGAACGCATTCGTACTGACCCAACTCACCGGCGATGTCTCGGTGGGTTCCAATGTCGTGGTCAACACAACCGCCGTTGAACTAGGGCTCGGGACTGGCGGATGGCACGTAATCCACTGGAACCTAGATCGGGCAGAGTTGAGCGAAATAGGGCCCGGGCACATCATGAAGCTCAGATACACGAGCCTTCAAGTAGATGCGGGTAGCGCGGAGGAGTCACACCCTGAGCTTCTTGACGCCAACGACATAGGCGGCATGCCGGTTGTATATGTACCTCTCCATAGTCAACTCCCCGCTGCAGTATTAGGAATCAGGAGCATCAGTCCGAGGGCACGCATTGCTTACGTCATGACTGATGGGGCGGCGCTACCGATTGCATTCTCTGATTTAGTCGCATCCCTGAGAGAGCGATCACTAATCGACGCGACTGTCACATCTGGGCACGCATTTGGTGGTGACTTTGAGGCCGTCTCCGCCCCGGCAGCGCTCCTCACAGCAAAGATTGCAGGGGAGTGCGACGTTGCGGTTGTCGGAATGGGCCCAGGCATTGTGGGCACGGGTAGCAAGTTCGGGCATACGGGTGTTGAAGGGGTCTTGTGGCTAGACACAGCCCGCTCTCTTGGCGGAGTGCCTGTGGCATCGTTACGCGTTTCGTTCGCTGATGAACGCGTGCGCCATCAAGGAGTCTCACACCACACCTTGAATTCACTCAGCACACTTGGAGCAGATGGGGTCCATGTAGTGGTACCGATGATCGGCGGAGAGGAAGAGTCCAAGATCAGATCAGATCTTCAGGCCGCAGGGATTGACCAGCGGCATAAAATTGTCGGCGTATCGGCACCCGATATTCTTGGGGCGTTTGCGCAGCACGGCTTGGAGGTCGGCTCCATGGGAAGACCCGCTAGTGCCGACCCCGTTCTATTCCTAGCCGCAGGTGCTGCAGGGGCCTACGCAGCGCAGAGAATACCTGCAGCGTCCTAACATCACGAAGATGACTGCACCTCCCCAGCGCGCTGAGCGCCTGTTAAATCTCTTAGCCCTTTTAGTTGAGTCTCGATCGGGAGCAACCCTCGAAGAGATCGCAGCAGAGTCGTCCCTTGGGTATACATCTACCGGGGAGTCTCTACGCAGGGCATTCGAGCGTGACAAATCTGCGCTACGTGCAATTGGAATCGAGATTTCGCAGAGCCTCGATGGGGAGAAGGCTCGATACCGGGTGGCTCCTGAGGACTTCTATTTACGCGATTTGAGACTCGACGAAGATGAGCGTGCGGCGCTGCGAGTTGCAGTATCTGCCGTTGCACTCGGTGACGCTGCGGCACAGGATGCCTTAATTAAGATTGGCGAGGAAGGGGTCGATGGGGCCTCTCCGATACTTCAGATCCCACTCGGTGAGAACCTGGGGCCGATTTTCTCGGCGCTGCGTAGGCGAGAGGCTATTGAGTTTTCATACCTTGGTCGAGAGCGTCGTATATCTCCGTGGGGAATCTCCTCAAAGTTTGGGCACTGGTATGTAGTCGGGAGAGATGAATATCCGAATGGGGATGTATCAGACGATACCGAGCAGGGGATTCGTACATTTCGCTCGGATCGAATTCAGGATTTATCTCTGACGGCAGAGTCTTCGGTGACAGACCCGCCTGAGGGTTTTAGGGCTGAGGACCACATAGCTAGTCAGCCTTGGCAGTTCGGTCGCGACGAACCCTTGCTTGTTACCGTGCGAGTTGTATCAGAGCATGCGGATGCCCTTATGCAGCGCCTCGGTGCTGAGATAAGTTCGAGTCCTGGACCAGAGAACCATGTTGACCTCGGAGTCTGGGTCTCGAATATCGCAGGCATTCAGAGTGTTGTCTTGGGGATGCTCGAGCACGCAGAGATAATCTCCCCAATAGAGGTTCGCGAATCCATGATTTCTTGGCTGACAGCCCTAGCGGAGCCAGCCCAATGAGCATGAGCATTGCCGAGATCCAAATGCTGCGCATCCTCGCAATGATCCCTTGGCTTGCGAGTCGCCCAGGCGTCTCAAAGATCGAGGTATGCGAGCGCTTCGAATTGACTCCGGAACAACTTGAACGCGACCTAGATCTCATTCTTATGGTCGGCACACCGCCTTATACGCCCGGAGATTATGTCAATGTGATCTATGACGGCGAGATAGTCGATCTCTTCTTAGTGCCGGTATTCGATCGGCAATTCAAACTCTCACAAGGCGAGGGTGTCGCGATTCTTGCGGCAGCAACTGCGATTCTTGCTGTGAAGGGAGTTGAGCCTGATGGTCCTCTAGCCCGAGCCGCAGCCAAACTACGCAGTGCTCTCGATGCTGTCGGGGTAGATGTCGCAGTAGAGCTCTCAGAGCCGCTGGCACTCGACGCAGTGCGACGAGCTGCCGGCGTGGGTCGAACCCTCTCAATTGAGTATTGGAGTTCAGGGCGTGCCCAACGCACCACCAGAGAGATCGACCCTTCGCCGCCGTTCTTCGCCCTTGGTAACTGGTATACCGACTCCTTCTGTCACCTCCGCAACGAGAGGCGGCTTTTTAGGGTCGATCGAATTCGCGAAGTACGCGAGTCTGGAGGCAGGTTCGCACCGAGCGTCCTCGATGTGCCCGAGCAGCTTTACAGCCCTGACGTGAGATCGACCGAGGTAATCCTGCGCACCCCCGTTGCCCGTGCAGGAGTCCTGTACGACCTCCCTTTTACAGAGATCGAGGCTCAGGGTGACTGGGTGATAGCGAAAATGGCTGTATCCGAGCGCACTTGGCTTGAGCGACTGATTCTCCTTCTAGGCCCCGGCACCGAGGTGCTCAGTCCGCCAGAGTGGATCGATACTGGAGCGATCGCCGCTAGACGAGTCCTTGAGAGCTATTCCTAATATTGAGTATGAATCTACTTGCGTGATTCTTATCAGAGCTCGGGATGTGCGATGCTGCGAGGGATGGAGATCCCAGCGGCGAGTAAAGATGAGTCTGAATCGAACGCTGAGTCAATCCTAAGTCGCACGCCATCAACGTCTAGCGATTCTGTAGTCGTCGCAGCAGCAGGATCACCAAAAGAAATTGGAGCGAGGCCGCTCCGCACTGTGCTCGAATGGATTGTTCTAGTCGGAGCAGCACTTCTTGTTGCCTTCATAGTGAAGACGTTTCTCTTCCAAGCCTTCTACATCCCATCCGACTCTATGGTCCCTGCCCTGGTAGTCGGGGATCGAGTGCTGGTTAACAAGTTGAGTTATAGAGCTCATGAACCAAATCGATTCGACATAGTTGTATTTCTCGCTCCAAAAGGAACAGAGACCCCTTTAGTTAAAGATCTTGTTAAGCGTGTGGTTGGCCTCCCCGGGGAGACCATTGAGGGGAGAGACGGGCGCATCCTCATCAACGGCGCAGTAATCGAGGAGCCGTTCTTGCCTGCAGGGATTCAATCACGGACCTTCGGGCCAGTGAAGGTCCCACCGAAGTCTTACTTCATGCTTGGGGATAATCGTCCGTTCTCAAAAGACTCGACATACTTTGGCCCCATCGAAGGAGAGGCCTTCGTGGGGCGCGTATTCGTGCGCATATGGCCTCTAAATCGCTTGAGCCTCCTGTAGAGGTTTACAGCGGCAATATCTGGCGGCTCTGCCATTCATGGAGGGTCGTCATCATTCGATCGGTACGGTCGCAGTAGACGCCATCGACGCCCATGTTGAATGCAGCGTTGAGGTGGCGAATCTCTTGGGTGTCCCAAGCGAATGATGAGAGCTCGAACCTATGGATAAGAGAGACGACACCTTTGCTCCAATCCGAGTGGTGCAGGTTCAAAGCATTGAGTCTCTTCTCCGCTAGATCGGAGGCAAGACGCTCGAACGTGGCAGGTACAACATTGCCGCGACCGGGGGAGTGGACCAGGCGAATACTGCTTGAAATCTCGCGCAATGTTGCTAAAAAATCGGAGTCAGGAGAGCAGAGCCAGAGGCGAGACTCGACACCCAAATTGGCGGCAATCTCTATCATCTTCGCGGCAGAACCTGGCTCTTTAATATCTATAGACAACTCAAATTCGGTTCCACACTCCTCATACAGCGCGCGAAGAGTTGGAACCCCAAATTTTTCTAGGTCCAGTGCACTGGTCTCAGCGACTTTGACTCTCCTCAAACCAGCACGCAGGACGCCGTCATGTACAAGCACCACTTGACCGTCTGAGGAGACCCATGCATCGCTCTCTAAACCGGTTGCACCTTGATCAAGTGCTTTGCGGAAAGCGGGAATTGTGTTCTCTGGCTCAAGGGTTCTCGCTCCGCGATGGGCGAAGGCGATCGGGGTCTGTCGGGTACTCACAGGGCGAATCGTTGCACGAATGGAGGCGGCAGCGCTTATTTCCCTCTCGCTCCGAGTAGGTACCTCTGACTGGCAATAGGTTGCCTGAACTCGCACGGGTATTAATACCCAGTCATCAGGGGCGCTTCCCCACATATTTCTTCTAAAGGTTGAAGTGACTAGGGCCGATGACCCCCTTGTACCTAATAGAGGGAGACCTGAAATGACAACAATCCGTGCTAATTGCCCTGAGTGTGGGGACGTACAACTGAAGGT